>DATLAJ010000045.1 GCA_035527515.1 bacterium | reverse complement strand
AATGGCTATGATAGCCTATGGCTGAGTGAAGAGCGCCGCCCCATGACACTTGACGGACTCAAGCTGACAATCTGCAAGCTCTGTCGGCGAGCTGGATTGAAGGGACCGCGCCGGTCCGCTCACACCTTCCGGCACACGTTTGCTACCAACTGGCTGCGGAATGGGGGTGGTGAGTTCGTTTTGCAGCAACTCTTGGGGCATAGCACGTTGACCATGACACGTAGGTATGTGCAGTCATTGAACGCTGAGGATGCTGCTGCGGCGCACGTCAAATACAGTCCTGTGGACAACCTGTTGGGCTCGACTAGCGCCAGAAGAAATGCACGATAGCCTGAATAGCTGCAACGAGCAGGCCGCCGCCAATAGCCGCTCCGGCAGCCCATTGGCTCGTCGACCGAGATTGCTGCGCGTGGTGGTTGTTGTGGACGTTGTTGGTGATCCTCTTGAGGATGCTGTCGCGCTCCCGTTTGCAGGATTCCAACCTCTCCTTGCAGGGCAACCGCGCGATCGTCTCGGCAACTCGAACCGTCAGGGCTACATTCTTGCCGACTGTATCGGTGAGGCTGTCAACGCTATCCGCCAGGGATTCGACCTTGCTGGTGAGCAGGCCCAGGTGATATTGAACTGTATTCCTATCTTCTTCCATCATCGCCCGCTCCCTTCGCCTGGAGTTTCTCGAAAAGCCTGCCACCGCGACCCGCCGGCGCCTCCGCTGGAGCTGCCTGGCTTGCCAGAGCGAGACGCTCCGCTTGAAGATGGATTATGGTCCGCTCGCTTATCTCGAGCATTTCCTGGAGAGCCGCCCTGACTTCCCAGGGGGTGAGGCCCCGGACGGCGTGGGTCATTTTCATCCCTGGCTTCACGACGGCCAGTGTGATCAGGCCAACCTCAGTCTCGGGCGTCTGCTCGTTTTCTGACTCATTCACCATCGAACCCTCCTACATCACGACCAACAAGGGCCAGTAGTCACGCTTCCGGAAAAAGAACGTGCCAGTCTGCGGCTCCAACTGCAACACGAGCCCCCCGCTGTCGAGGACCACGTTCCACCAGTGCCAGCGCCGGTTGTAGCGACCGTAGACGAGCCCGATGCCATTGACCTTCGACTTGGAGAATGCCGCCTTGAGGCACAGGGCGAAGTCGTCGCAGTCGAAGAGCTCCGCGAGATACGGCTGCATGAAGAGCTCCGCGAGGTAATTCGCAACCTGGGACCTCCAATCGGGCATCGACATGGTGTAGTACCAGTGGTCGAGGCTCACCACGAACGGGGTCCTCAAGGCCCTGGCCACGCGCCACCACGTCCTCAGCGCTGATATGACCATCAACCGAGCTCCTGTGTGAGCTTGTTCAAGAGCTTCCGCTTCTCGCCTTTGTTGAGCTTCTCCAACTCCGCGTCCATATCCTCTTCGGTCATGAGACCGAACTTGTCCAGGTAGTACAGCCGCATCGCATCCATGGGCTCGGTCATATCGAGATGATAGGCTCCCTTCTTGTCGGGACCTACTATCGACACGATTGCGATAGAGCCATAGCGTCCGTCGAAGAGGCAAGCTATCAGCTTGTCCTCACTTAGAATCACGTTCGTAACATCGAAGATTTCAAAGTCCTCTGCCATCTCGCCCTCCTATCCGTCTGCCATGTAGTGCCAGGCCCCGCCACGATATACCCAGAAGCGGTTGTCTCCCGCATACGCGAACATTCGCCCGAACGTCGCAGAGGGGAAAGCGTTGAAGGATGGAATCTGTAGGCACGTCCCGACCATGACGATTGGGCGGCCAGCGGCACTGATTCTCAGCGTAGCCGAGTCAGCATAAAGACGAGCCGCAAGGGTCCCGCCGTACTTGAACATCAGCCCACCCACGCCTCCGATGGTAATGCCATATCGCTCGTCAATCTCTGTGCCAGCCCCGTCGGAATACCACTCGTCCTGAAACACGGTCCCGGAATAGACCTTGATGTGGCCCGCTGAGATCTCGGTGTAGTAGACCTTTTTCCAGTACGCTCCGTCGTCGATGTCGTCCATATCGTCGGGCTTCGAGTCCCAGTATCCCTTGTCGTAGCTCGAAACCGTCTGATGCGCGGAGTCCTCGACGCAATAGCTGAGCTTGACGTGGTGTGCCGTAATGTCCGTCTTGGCCACTAGGTCGTAGACTGAGCCGATGTTTACTTGGTCGAGCAGCACCAGACCATCGGAGCTCAGGGCTGCCGACTTCACGCGCTGGTATATGTTGCCGTCCGGTAGCACGTCCAGATTGGTTGCTGCCAACGGTAGCCATGCGGCCCCCGACCATCGGTAGGTCATGTTGGGAATATCGCTAGTGTCCAGCCACAGGTCGCCTACTTCTGGGTCCTCTGGCGCTGTCGTCTGCTTGCTAATCTTTGGCTCTTTCAGGCTCGGGTTGTACCCCTCGGCGTACAGGATATACTCGTCGAGCTTGATACCGCCTTCGGCGTCAATGTGAACCGTCTTGACCCTGGCGTACACTTGGCCATCGGGAAGATTATCGAGGGTATCACCGATCTGGCTCAGGTCAATCGTGTTGTCCGGGTCCAGCCATGCCATGTCGATGTTCTCGGCGGTGATGTTCTCGGCATAAAGGTCTTTCACGCTCAGGCGACTCAAGTCCTGGCCGGCGTTGCCGAAGCCCGAAGGGTAGGTTTCAATGTCGGAGAGGAGGGCGCGCACGGACAGCCAGCCGCCGAAGCTGAATCGCAGCGAGAACTCGGTAGGGCTGCGACTGCCCGACGGCCCTGGCTCACCGGCGTTGTACGTCCTGGTGAGGGAGCCGATGTTGCCCACCCGGTAATCCTCTTGCCGCTGGTCTGTGACTTTCACATAATCCCAGATCTCGGCGCCGACGTTCATGGGCGCATTGGCAGCGCCCCGCTCGGACCACAGCCGATATTTCGACAGGATCGCCGCGGCGATGGCATCGGCCTGAGCGTTGCTCACTAGCGCGCATTGCTCGAACTGCCTGACTGCGTAGCCGAGAGCGTCGATAGATTCCTCGTCGCTCGCATACCCTGCGTAGGCCGTTTCCGCATCCTCTGGAGTCGAGACAGAGAGATAATTTGGCATGACCAACGTCCGCCGGTACGCCTTGGAGAAAAACGTGTGGCCACTCTCCAGCGTGTACTCCTGGTCGTAGACCTCGCCGGTGATCGTGGGGTTCAGAATGTGGACCTTGCCGTCGCCGGCAAACCGCATGACACAATGGGTGTAGTCGATCAGCCGACGCAGACTTGCCAACCGCGACCCGTTGACGTAGACCCTGAAACCATCCTTCGGACAGTAGGAGCCGATGAGCGAGTCCTCGCTGTCAAAGACGACCTCGTAAGCCTTGCAATGGCTGAAACAAGATAGCGTGGCCCCGCAGATCTGTTGAATGAGCGTCTTGACCGTCTTGGTGTCGCTGGCCTCGGGGAGATACTTGGCGCTGGCCCTGTCCTCGGCCAATAGGTTCGGGATTCCGACACAGGTGAGCTCAGCCCTGAGCAGCCCCGGAGCCGAGTCCAGTTGATGCCAGAGCACCCACTGAGGCGCACAGGCGGAGACCTCGTCGCCTTCGCCCGTCACCAGGCCGAAACTGAGCGCCGCCTTGTAGCCCTTGAGGTCCAGGGCGCTCAGAGCTCCGTCGGCGTTCTCCAGGACGACGCTGAGCTTGTGACTGTAGGCCTCTTCGTTGTGCGTCAGCTTGAGGATGCGTGTCAGGTCGTACTCATGCGTGGTTTCTCCATGCGTCAGCACGAGCTTCACCAGCGGCGTGACGCTCATCTGTTTCTGCTCAGCTAGCAGGGTTGCCGAGAGAGACCTCATTGCAGTCGGAAGCTCCAACTCTTCGACGTTCGTTTCGTGGTGTCGCCAGTCCCATCAATGGCGGTGCAAAGCGACCTGAAGAACTCTTTCGGGTCAGTATCTCGTGAGTAGTAGTAATAGACGTACTGGCCCGTATCGAGCTTCGTCATGGGCTCTTCGTCAATCTCCTCGTCAGCCAGGTCCGTCGCCATAGTACCATCGGGCTGCCAAAGGGAACACACGCACCCCCCAGAGGGGTCGATGTAGTTGCCCTGCCAGTCCTCCACATTGTAGTAAATCGGAACCACGTCGCCCCTTGGGAATACATTAGTTACTTCCATGTGCTCCTCCTCTCTCGTGCCTGTCCATATCCTCACCTTTCGGTACGCAGCGGTATAGATTGTAGTCTGACGGTACGCTGAGGTGTACTGCAAGGCTTTCATCAGCCGGCCGACAAGGCCGACGAGTTGGACAATCTCTTGCCCTTCTCCAGCGTCGAATACCTGTCGGAAAAACGCCAGGACTTTCTCTATGCCTACGCCACTATCCTGACTGACCATTGCAGCCAGAACGGTTACAGCCTCAGTTGCGACGGCGGTGTCGTGTGCCAGCAACGAGCCAACGAGTGCAGAAGCGTCGCTACCGCTGCCGGCTTCGCTGGATTCTATGACCACCGCCTGCCGTGCAGCTTCACTCCCTGTGCCCTCGTCCGTTGTGCGGAGCGTAGCAACGAGGGCCTTCGCCAAGTCCAGCGCGCCACCGGGGTATTCCCTGGCAAATAGGGCTCGGGACACGACAGTCTCGGTCGCTGCGCCTGTATCGGACCTCAGATGGGACACAACCATCGCGGCGGACGCATCGACACCTGAGCCGCTGTCGCTGGAGGTCTTGACGCCCTCCAGGATTTTCAGGTAGCTGTTCTCGCTTCCCACGGCTGAGTCGAATAGAGTGCGGGCAAGACTCGTGATTTCAGCACCTACGGCAGCTTCCACCAGCGTAATCGCGCGGTCGCCCAGGGCCTCTACGCCAACGCCTGAGTCGGCGTGGATAATTGCAGCAAGTAAAGCCGTCTGTGCATCGGTTCCAACGCCGGTTTCGCTCTGGACGAGTGTTGCAGCAAGGGACGATACTTCGGCACCGCTTCCACTGTCGGAGGACGTTTTCGGGGTGAGTTCCTCTTCTCCTCCCCAACTGCCCCAGGTCGGTTCAGCTTCGGCATACTTTGCCACAAAAACCCAATCCACATACCCATATTGCCCAGTGGGGAGATTGCCCTTGAACCCAATGTAATCACTATCGAGGTATGTATCATCCGAGCATGAAATCTCATAAGCATCATTAACGTATGCAGATAGAGCGGCACCATACAGCCGAAACTCCGTAACCATATAGGTATCCGCATCCCATGAATAATCAGTATAGGCTCTTTGGCTGCCATCCTCTTCTATTCGATTGCGCTCTGCCGACTGAGCTCCCCAAGGGCCAGCGGCATAGTGAAACTGTGCTGGGGCATAACCACGTGCGCCTACCATCAACATGTTTGTCTGGGTTGAGCTTGCGCAACTTGTCTTTAGGCGTGACCTAATCCGTGCGTCGGCTACTTGATAGGGATCAGAGCGGATATACTTGTCACCAGTTTGTCCAGTATGTTTCAGAGTGCCACTGTCGGCGGCCCATGTCCCACTTATTACAGACCACTTAGATAAATCACCGCCGAAATCATCAAAGAACAGGAACGTAGCCGCACCAGAAGTGACTGCGCTTGCCCCTGCATTGCCGTAGTACATATAGAACGTGGCGGTATCAGGCGATGCGGGGATAGAATCGAACTCAATCCAGATGGTAGCTAGCTGGTTTGGCGTGCTGCCCGTGATGCTCTCTATCCAGTAGTCGAGCAGTGTTGTCCCGTCAGCCTTGGTAAAGCGAATGTCGTCGAAGTCAGCTTGGCATTTCGCACCGCAATCCACGTCCTCGCCGCTAGCGCCTGAGCTTTCGCCCAGAAGCAGCTTGAGTTGATAGTCGCTCTGTGCGCCAGCAGTCGAGCCGTTAAGGGTTATCTGCTTGCGGTAACTATACCCCGATAGCCAAGCCATTCGGTCTCCTTATTCCTCTACTGTTGCTTGTCTCAAGGCCCGGAGAGTATTTTGCACCTTCATCCGCTCAGTGCGTAGAAAGTTCTCCTTGTCCCGAGCCTTACTCTCGAAGGCTGCTCGTTCATTCTGAACGTCGGCCAGGGCAGCATCAATTGCCTCTAGCTTTTGGTAAAGGTCAGCAGCTTCCATCTTTTCGGTGTCCGTGAGCGTCTCAAAACTTAGTTTGGACATTTGTTTTCCTTTCTTTAAAGATTACCAAGCCTCAAAAAATGACTCCAGCCAAGCTCCAAGGCGAGAAGCGAGCACGGGAACCTCTCGCCTTCGGAGCCCCTTCCTATGACAGCGTAATGTCAACTTCGAGCGTCCAAGTGCCCGAGCTCTTCGTCCCCAGGCTCTCGACCTTCCGATTGAGACAGATCGTGCTCGTCGCCTGCTTCACCACCCACTCGTTCCAGACGTAGTTGGCGTCGCTGGAACCGAAGCTGCTCTTGAACGTCACCTTCTGCGTCGTCGACGTGGGGTAGCCCCCTTCCATCGCCTTGTACGTCTTGTTCGACGCGGCCTGGAGGTCGGTCTGCGCGGCGGCGGCAGCGGTGGCGCTATCACCCACCCCAATCGTCGCTGCTG
>DATLAJ010000044.1 GCA_035527515.1 bacterium | reverse complement strand
CGACCCCAACGGGGTCGAACAAATGGACAGATCAACGACATCGTTCGACCCCGTTGGGGTCGCCTTTCAGGAGGTTTGGGGCCACCTGTCCGTAGGCTGGGCCTTCGGCCGGCGCCTACGGCTACTCACGTTCATCCCCTTGCGGGGATGCGGGAAGAACGCCGTCAGTTGAGCAGGCCCGGGCACGATTACGAAAACTCCTCAGAGCGAGCTCTTGACCTGTCATTGTGGCGCGCGTTATCCTCAGTCAAAGTTTAATCGCACTATCCTAGAGGAACCTTGCAAGTAGCTGTTCTTTCACAGTATTTGATTTGATGATTTAATCGCACTATTGTAGAGTAATTTCTCCGTATTTGCGGTATTGCTGGGCTTGGCTTTCCTGTGACACAGCAGCAAACGATTAGACTTCACATCCTGACGCTGCTTGTCGTCCTATGCCTCGCCATAGCCTTGCGGGTCCCGCACAGTCGTTTTGGCCTCCCCAGGTGGCCACGTTCTGCTGAGCTCAGCTTCGCAACTGGCTTTCCCGGCTCAGCTTGGAGCGCTGCGCTTGGCCTGGGTGCAACAGATGAGCCAAACCTGGCACACGGGTGGGTCGCGGACATCGTTCAGCGATCATCTATCGACGACGCTCGGCTTGCGGGCGCTGCTCTCGGCTGCATCTCCGTTCTGCTCGTTTGGGTCCTCGCCAGAAGGCTATTTGGCCCGTTTGTGGCTCTTATGGCCGCCGCAATCGCTGCCGTGCATCCATTGGCGTCATTCTGGTCCCGGTTTGCGCTGCGTGAGACGACGGCCGGCGTGCTCTTTCTCGCGGCACTAATCCTCGTTACGAGGTCGCCCGAGAAGAAGTCGAGGCTGGCTTTTCTCTTGGCGGGATTCATGCTGGTTTTCGGCGCGCCTGCCGCCGTGTTCGGCGTCTTGGCAGGAGCAGCGGTGCTCGTGATAGGCGCCCGAGCCTCACGATCGCCAATCGGAGCCAACGCACAATGGGCCTGCATTGGGGCGGTCGGGGCGCTCTTCGCTCACTACTTGCTGGGTGCAAAGGGAGGCTTGCCAGCGGGCGGCTTCGACGCGCTCTACACGTCCGCTGCGCCATACGCGTTCGATTTTGGCTCGATGCCTATCCTGATCGCTGGGTCGGTCGGCTTGGGATGGGCGGTCGTTAGGGCGCGCTTCAGGGATGTGCCGTGGCTGAGTTTCGTGGCTGCGGCGCTTGTGGCTGGCCTTCTCGCCTCAGGACGCGACTCTGTCCCGGGCGTTGCATCTGCCCCATTAGTCTGCATTCTCGCGGCGGCGGGTATCTCGGGATTCTTTTATATGCTCAAGGGCTCGTTCCGGCAACCGGCGCGGCTTGGATGGCTGGCGCCAGTGCTTGCGCTTGCTGTCTTCATGTTGCCGGCCATAGAGAGCATCAGTTCACTCCAGAATCTCTCAAAGAAACCAACTCTCGATGCTGCTGTGGACTGGCTTCACGCTCACGCTCCACGAGGCGCTAAAATTGCCGTGGAAACGCAGGCTTTGGCCCTGGAGCCGGAGAGATACCAGACGATAGCAGTCGAGAGCGCCGGGGATAATTCTCCGCAGGTTTATCGTGAGCGAGGCGTTCATTTCTTGGTGATCGCGGAGTCGAGTGTGTTTGCGGCCGACAGGGAAGTTATGGACAGGCCGAAAAGGCTAGCTGGATACGCCGAGCTGCTCTCGCACGCTCGAAGTTACGGAGCCTTTGTGACATCGGATACCTCGATCGGGCCGATGATAATTGTGATCGACCTGTGATGGTGCGAGAATGTGCCCACAGTCAGATGACAGCTTCTGGTCTTTTGTGCGTTGATGTGAACGATGAGCTTGACCGGTGACGAAGGGACGCAACCTTAAGCAGCTGTTGCAGAGCGTCGCGCAGCGGGTCCTTGCGCAGAATGGGGAGAAGTCCCTTTACCGTCCGCTGCTGATGGGCTCTTGCGACCTGACCAGTCTTGAGGCGAAAGAGAATCTAGAAGAGGCGGCGGAATGGCACGCGCAGCCCGAGCAGATGCTGCCGGGCGCAAGAAGTGCCGTGGCGATATTCCTGCCGTACAGCGAGAAGTTGGTGGCTTCCAACAGAGGAGGTAAATATGCCTCACGTGAGTGGGCTGAGGCCTACGTCAAGACCAACACTCTCATCAGGCGGATAGGGACTGTTGTCTCGCTGACTCTAGTGGCGTCGGGCAAGAAATCGCGGCTTATCCCACCGACAGGCGTGTTCGACCGGGAGGCGCTCTTTGCCGATTGGTCGCACAAGTTGATTGGTTTCTTATGCGGTTTAGGCCGGTATGGCCTCAACAGGATGCTTATCACGCCGAGCGGCTGTGCTGGCAGGCTGGTATCGCTCGTAACAACGCAGGAATTCGAGACATCGCCTAGGCCAGAGGGCGAGCCCTGTGCCTACCTGAGGGACAAAAGCTGCTCCGAATGCATCGAAGCCTGTCCAGTTTCAGCGATTAGCTCCAATGGTTTCGACGCCGCCTCGTGTTTCGAGCACTGCTCGCAGAACGCGGAGAGCTTCCTCGATCTCGACTCCGCCGAGGTCTGCGGCAAGTGCGCTACACTTCGCTGCGCTTTAGGGCCAGCGTAACAGAGGTAACCTGCGGGCGCACACAAAAGCCCCGCTGCCTGGCCATCTCTTGCACTTTGCAGTTCAGTCCCAGCCGATGAAAGAGAGCAGTAGCATGGCTGCGCTAATCCGATGAGAACTCCCAAGAAGCCATCCCGATGTTGCTCAAAAAGTTCATCGTGCCGGGTTCCGTAATCGCGGCATACCACGTGTATCGGCCTGCCTGAATGGCCGGCATCTCCACGTTGACGAGCTGGTAGCCCGCCACCGAGAAGCTAGCTGGGAACGCGAACGAGCTCAGAAGAGGCGCCGCTGTCTGCGAAAAAGAGGGATAGTAAAGCCACACGCCGCTTGGGCAATACAAGACCACATAGACGTCTGCGCTCGCTGTCTCGCCATAATTGCTGCAGCTTATCCAGAGCAGGTGCCGGCCGCCCTCGATATAAGTGTTGCTGTTTATGCTGAGATCGACCGTAAACGGCTTGCCGCCATATACGCTTGGGCCAGCGTACATGCCTGTCGCCGGGTCTCGCGCCTCGCCGCCCATGCCGTCGTAGAAGTAGAAATAGTACGTGTGGGAGACTTGCTGTAGTGTGGTTGAGAACTGATACGTTCCGTTTGCCGGGTCGCCCTGTGCCAGCGACATCTGCTCTGGAACGTTGTCAACATAGACGACGCTCGTGACCGGCTGGTCCCCGTCTGCATCGTAGTAATGGACGCTGTAGGAGAACGTAGCATCTATGTTCCCGGCATCTGGCTCCACTTTGCCGTCAGTCAGAACCGGGCGGTTATTGCCGGCTCCGACCTCCGGGCCGGAGGATGTGCCTCCCTGGGGTGCACGGGCGGAAGCTCCCGAGGGGTCCTCGAAGTAGAAGTAGAAGTTGTGAGAGCCCTGCTCAAGCTGCGTGCTGTAAGTGTATGTCCCGTTGAACGGCTCGCCCGATACTAGCGCCAGTCCGTTCTGCGCGCTGTCAACTACGACGTAGCCAATCGCCGGCGAATCTCCGTTTCCATCGAAATAGGTAACGCTGAAGACGAACGTGGTGTCCGTGGTGCCACTTTCTGGGCTCACTTTTCCGTCTGAAAGTGTTGGGGCGATGTTACCTTCCTGAACAGAAGGGCCAGTATAGGTGCCTTGATCGGGCTGGCGATCGTCCCCTCCCGAACCGTCACTACAGTAGAAGTAGTAACTATGCGTGCCGACCGAGAGGCCACTTGTCTCAAACCGATAGTAGCCGAGGTAGGGCGCCCCGTCGTAGAGATCCATCGACACAGGAATGTCGTCGATGACGACATTGATCTCGGCCGGAGCGTCAGCGTTGCCGTCGTTGTAGTGAACCGTGTAAACGAAAGTCGTCCCAGGAGCTGCCGCGCCCGGCCAGACTGAACCTTCCGACAGGACCGGCGCTATGTTTGCGCCGCCGATTGTCGGGCCTGAGAACGTGCCCGAGTCCGGAGCTCTTGCTGAGAGGGCGGCCGCGTTCTCGAAATAGAAGTAGTAGCTGTGACTGCCGGAGCCCAAGAGAGTCGAGAACTCGTAATCTCCATCGTCCGCTGCGCCCGAGCTCAGGTGCATTGTGCGCGCCGTGCCGTCGATGACGACGTTCTTGACGCTCGGGGCAGTTTCGTTGGGGTCCTGATAATGCACGGTGTAGGTGAACGTGGTGGAGATCGAGCCAGCAAACGGCGAGACTGTCCCACCTGAGAGAATAGGAGCCTTCTCGCTGCTCTGGCCGCCGCCCACAACGACCAACGAATAGGGCTGAGGCCCCTCCGGGGTGTTGTAGCCCTGAACCCTTATACTGTAATCGCCCGCCTCGGGACTCCTGATATAGACGCACTCCACAACGTTGAGGCGATCGAAATCCCCACCGGACACCGAGAGCCCATATCTGAACCAGTTGCCTCGATACTGATCGCCCGAAGGCGCAGCTATGAGCAGGTCAAGGTCGTTGACGAGATTCGTCTGAGCGGCCTCGGAAGATGGGTAATCCGTCCACACCAGCGTAACCTTCAGCATATCAGCGGACGAGACCGAGACGGTGTATTCGTCGTAGTTGCCCGTCTGAAGGCCTGGGCTAACGTCCCAGACCGCCAGGGGCTGGCTGTCGCCCGAGAAGTAGAGCACGTCGTCGAGCTTGATGCGGCCCCAGCCCTGTCCATTCGACGGGATAGCGCCTCCTGTGTCGGCCCCCGTCATGTCAACAGCGCCGTTGATCAGAACACCCTTTAGCAGCGAGGCGCTTGGCTCGAACGCGTCGGCGCCGTTTCGGGCTCCTGATGGATAGAAGCCTTCCGTGAAGTATTGCCTTGCCAGGGCAGCCGAGGCGGCGGCCACGGGGCACGCCATAGAGGTGCCTTGCATTAAGGCCGTTCCGCAATTGTAGGAGGATATATTGCGGTCGCTTTCAGCAGAAATGAGGTACTCGCCTGGAGCGACGATGGTTGGCTTGAGCCGGCCGTCCGCGGTAGGTCCATGGCTGCTGGAGGATGCCATATCGTTCTCGGAAAACGGCGCGTGCGGGTTCTTGCACGAGCCTACGCTCACGCAGTTCTTGGCGGTAGCGGGCGGGTTGACCGTGTTGTCGGCCGGGCCGTCATTTCCGCCGGCGAAGAAGATCAGGAAGTCGGGGTGCTTCCACATGAAGTCATCGACTTCCCGGCTGCGGTAGCTGTAAGCATTGTCGCCGGCTGACCCGGACGGCTGGCCCCAGCTGTTTGAGTGTATTCTGGCTCCTGCGTTGTAGGCCTGTCTGAAGTAGCCATCTAGGCCGAATGGGATGGACGAGAGGCTGTCCTTGTCGCCGATATCTTGAACCATCAGCTTCGCCCGATATGCTATGCCGTCGTTGGTGTCGTATTCCTCGGAGTGGCTGTAGTTGTCGCCGGCCAAGGTCCCCGCGATGTGGGTCCCGTGTCCGTCCTCGTCCCAGCCGGACTCGCCCGTGTAGTCGATGTAGGCGATGATCTTTCGCTGCGATTGGTTGACCGTCGAGGTCGGCAGACCATGGGGGCTATCATAGAAAAAGCAGCTGTCGGCATCGACGCCCGTATCGCCAACGCCAATTATCTGCTCCTCGCCGTGGATGCCGTGGTTCCAGATCGAGCAGTCGTTCTCCACGTCCGACTGAACCACCCACCTGGCAACGTCGTTCAGCACACTCGGGACCCGGTAGAAGTCTATCCACGCCACGTCACGTTGAGCAGCGAGCTCAGGCAGCAGCTGCCCCAGGTCCTGTCCCGAGATAGACAAAACCAGCCGAGGCCGAACGACACTGCGGTGCGCCTCAGCTATCTCCACCACGGCGCCCGAGCTTGACACGAGCTGCTCAAGCTCTGAGACACTCTCCGGACTGTGCTGACCGGGGAAGAACCGGACCATGAGCCTCGGCATATTCGACTGCAACACGCGCTCCCCTCCGCGAACGAACCGACAAAGACCGGAGGAGAGCTTGTAGGCCGGCTGATATTCGCCAACCCACACGATAGGAAGCCTCGTTGACGTTTGGAGTTTCGCCATGGCCTTCGGAGCCATCCTGACAACGAACGAAAAATCGGGAACATAGTCCAGTAAACGTGCGCCTTGGCTTTTGAGGCCGACCTTCATCTCACTCGTGATCGGGCCTGCAAACTGCACTATGTAGTAAGCATAGTCCGAGTCGGGAGAAACCTGCGCCCTGTATTCGGCCCACACATCTGGCTCACCGTTTGCCTCTCCGTCAAACTCAGCATATCCCAGCCTGACCAACGGGCCCCCGTTGGAATCGGCCGCGAGCACCAAGATGATCATCAACGCCGAGAACATGACCAACACAGAGAACATCGATCGCCTAGAACTTCCGTGCATACTATCCTCCTGCCCAGTTACTGCTGACACCAGCGAACACGCCGCCAACATTTCCACAGATTCGGCCACATTGCCCTATTTTATGAACGCAATACTAGCCAAGCTGATTGGTCGAGTCAACCACCGCCACAGCTCCCCAATAATCAGATTGATCGTTTCTGAAGTTGAGCTCTGAAGTTGGCTGCCAGATAGGCACGGGAGTTCATGTTGAAAGCCGAGTTGCTGCCTCTTTCACCTAACGGGTGCGAACGAGGGTGCAGGCTGTAATCCCCGACAGGGGACACCGTGGGTAGCCGTGCGTGCAACGCAACGGGGAGGGAGGTTAGAAAAGGGGATTGTGGCGCTATTCGCACCGTCAGGCTACGCCTGCGGCTACCCACGGTCTGCCCTTCGGGCACGAGCTTCTGCCCTCCATCCGCGAGGCAGCCGCAACGTTCCCCGCTCTAATCTGACGAGGGGTCAAACCCGGGTTGAGGGAGCATTTGACATTTTGCACGTTTGTCTTAAGAATTTATGGCTGGTTGACATGGGCTATGATTTGCGGTTAGGTTTAACAATCAGTCGTTGGATTTTCTGTTCGCGCCAAGGTGAGGATTACCGTTGACGAGCGGGAATTGTTATTTGAGCAGGAGCTGCATTGGTATGCAGCCTTGCTTCATTTTACTATGTTTCGCGGTGATATGGGCGCTTGTAGGCTGCACTTTTGAGCCGAGCTTCGACACACCCGAGGCGACGGTTGAAGCTTACGTCTGGGCCTACAACCATAATGACCAAGTGTTGATGACCAAGTGTGGTTTCGATACTGACGTGAACAAGCTTTTTAGGGTTAGGATAGACGTGGGTATCGGCGAGCCGAAATACGAGGTTGTCCACGACATCCGGGCAGAACTGGTAAAAAAAGAGTGGACAAGGCCTAAAACAACAAGCAATTACACGAGCGACAGGATGTTCTTGACCTATCATTTCACGTCGAAGTCGGACCCAACTTTCGATATCAACAGTAAGCTTCTGCTGGTGAAGCGCAGGAACACATTCGCTGATTTTTTGGCGCCGATACGATGGCAGCTCATGTCACTCGAAAGCGCTAAGCAATATGGCGTTTAATCGAATCGGATTGGAGGCGGCCTCATCAGCGCTCTGGAGAGGACCAAAATAGATTATGAATCGTGGGAGAACATGATGAAAAAACCGATTGCAGTCGTTTCGTGCCTGCTAGTGACATTGTGCCTCACAGTCTCAGTATCTTGGGCTAATTGGTTCGCTACCGAGCGGAACAAAGAGGGCCTTCGCTTTCTTTCGGAAGGAAGCATCGACGAAGCTATGAAGTCGTTCAAGGGCGCTATCCTTTCCTACGAGGATTACACCAAGAACAGATTTAGCTTGAAGCGCGCGCCGCTTTACTATAATTTGGCCCGGGCCTACTGGCACAAGATGACAACATTCCCTCTTTTATCAAGGGGCTACGAATACTACTGGCGGATGGGCCTAATCACGGCAAAAAAAGCCTCGGAAATCCAATTCCAGCAGCCCCTCGTGAAACGTTACTTCGATGCCACGCCGACAGACCTGTTTGACCTGAGCCTCGACAGTGGGTGCAAAGAGGTTCGGGACTTTCTGCAAATGCGCAGTCTGGCCACTAAGTTTGAGAACGCCAGGCGTCTTGCCATGTTTCAGAAATGCGTCAACCGGGGGCCATCGCCTGAAAGCAACATCTTGACGATTGGCCCGACTGAGTTCTCACCCATTGGTGTCAGGGCACGCAAGGGGCGGCCTGGTCGGCCCCAACCCGTCCTGGAAAAAGTAAAGCCGGGGCAGCCTGTCGCGAACAAAGCAAACGTACGCACCGGACCCGAAATAGAATATGGCACAGAGATCGGCGAGGGAACGCTCAAGACCAGCCATTGAAGACCGACCGTTCTCGACGGCTTCCGTCTCTTGGGACTAGGAGGCTCTTACGCCAAGCGCCGCTGCCGAATAGATGCGATAGATGAGTCCCAGGGCCTTGGCATACTCGACCCCGTTTGCATCGTCGCCCATCATATCAAGAACTCCCGTTCGGATTAGCTTCGGGGGCGGTGGAACCGACCTGGAGGCATATTACGCCAGATTCGGCGGGCTTGTGGTCTCCGCGACGATCGACAAGTACTTCTGCTGCATGATCTCGTTTCGCAAGGACCGCAAGCTGGTAATAAGCTCGGACGATTATGGCCTCACCGAGGAATGCAGCGACATTGAGCATCTAGACACTGAGGGTGTGTTTGGCCTTGTCAAGGCGGTTATCCGGTCCTTCAAACTACGGGTTGGGGCTCACATCCACACCGCATCCGACATCCCGCCCGGCTCCGGGCTTGGCCTTTCCGGAGCGGCGACGGTTGGCACAATCAAGGCCATCTCCTCCCTGCTTGGCAAAAAGTTTTCGGCCGGCGTGATAGCAGAGCTTGCCTCGGCCATAGAGATCGATGAAATGGGCCGGCCGATCGGCAAACAAGACCAGTTTGCGTCGGCCTTTGGAGGCCTGAATGAGATACGCTTTGAGGCCGGGGAGACCACAGTTATGCCGCTTGCGATCGACGCCAGAGGGCTTCGTGAGCTGGCAAGGTGGACGATGCTCTTCTTCACGGGCAAGAGCAGGGATTCTGCATCGATACTTCGGGAGCAAAAGGGCAAGACTGAGGGCCGCCATCAGGCCACCGTTACATACTTGCACGAGATCAAGCAATACGCCGAGAAGATGATGCCGGCTCTCCTTTCCGGGGATTTCGTGAGGCTTGGCGAGCTCGTTGACCTTTCCTGGCAGGCAAAGAGGCAGATCGTCTCTTCAATCAGCTCGCATCGCATCGAGGCCCTCTACAATGCCGCCAGGCAAAACGGGGCGTTGGGCGGCAAGATCACCGGCGCAGGCGGGGGCGGATTCCTCATGCTCGTCTGCCCGCCGGAGAAAACGGTGGCGGTGCAGGCCGCGCTTCGAGAGCTCGACGCACGCCGTCTGATGTTCAGGTTCGTCTCAAGGGGCACGCACCTCGCTAGCTAGCCCCGAGTCGCACCAGTTCGATCGAAAGATCGTCAATGCCCAGGAACATTCTGCCGATGCGTTTGATCTTGGCTGGCAGATCAGTCACGTAGAACTTGTGGGTGCCGGGCGAGTCGGAGTCGTTGGCGAGGTTCATTTTGATGAGCAGCCGTTCAACGGCCCCGGCCACTGTCGAGGCGGAATCGACGATCGCCGTCCCTGGGCCGACAACATCGGCGATAACGCCCGCAAGCAGCGGATAGTGCGTGCAGCCGAGGATCAGAACATCCACGCGAGTCGCACGAAAGACAGCAAGATACCGTTCGGCGACTTGATGTGTTATCGGATCGTCCAGCCAGCTCTCCTCCACCAGCGGAACAAAGAGCGGACAGGGCTTTCCGAGCACGCGTGCGCCTGGACGCAGCCTGAGTATCTCGTGCTCGTAACACCCGCTGTTGATAGTCGCCTCCGTTCCGATGACGCCGATAGAGCCAGACGTTGTGGATTCTACTGCCGCATCGGCCCCCGGCTTGATGACGCCGATTATGGGAACATCAAACCTCGCGCGCAAGGCATCGAGCGCTGTCGCGGATGCGGAGTTGCATGCCACGACAACCAGCTTGACTCCCTTGCTGAGCAGAAACTCTGCGTTTTCAATGGAGAAGCGTGCGATTGTGCTCTTGGTCTTGGTCCCATAGGGCAGTCGGGCTGTATCGCCGATATAGATGTAATCCTCGTGTGGCAGGCGCTCCATTAGGGCCTTGATGACCGATAGGCCACCAACGCCGGAATCAAACACACCAACCGGAGAAGAGCGCCCTGGCAAATCAGCGGTTCTCCCGAGTCTGCACCGCGACCTGAGCCTTGGCCTTGGCAATGCCCTCGCAGACCGCGCCGGCCAGCTTGTCCAAGTATTTGTCCTGCTTGAGAAGCTGTTCGTCCGTCGGATTGCTCGGGTAGCCAACCTCGAGCAAAACAGCCGGCATAGAGGCGCCGATCAGAACGATAAACGGCCCCTGGCCCGGCTCTCTTGATGCCACGTCAATTTCCGCTCTTTTACATGCGGTGAGTATCTCTTTGGCAACCGCGAGGCTCTCGCGGAAGTACTCATTGTCAGATAAGTCCCACAGCATCGTCGCGTATTCCTCGGGCTTCTGGGCTTCGTTGCCGGGCTCAGTAGCTATGACCTTGTTCTCTTTAGTTACTACCTTGGCAGTCTGCTCATCCGAGGCCTCAACGTTGGCGACGAACGCCCTGAACCCGCTCAAATCCCTATCAAGCGAGCCGCTGGCGTGAAGACTGAGGAAAAGGCCGGCCTTCTCGTTGTTAGCCAGCGCAGTCCTACGCTCAAGCGACAAGTCAATGTCGGCATCCCGCGTCAGCACGACCCGAATACCCATCTGTCTCTCGAGTAGTTTCTTCATCCGCATTGCAAGCTTGAGCGTAACCTCTTTCTCCAGAAGTCCTGTCGGGCCCGAATCCCCAGCGGCCTGTCTCCCATGACCAGGGTCGATGACAACCACGTCGATAGCAGCATCCCTGAAACTAAGTGGCGAGCTGTTCGTCAGCGCTGCCTCGGTCGCCCCAGTCGCAAGCCTATCCTGGATTAGGTCTTCCTGAAGCTGACCGATCTCTCGATACGTGGGCGGTCCCGGTTCGATCGGCCGCGTTATCCCCATGCGTTTGTCAAATATGACGACCTTGTCCTCCACGACCTCATAAGAAACCTTCTTGTCCATAATGCTACTAAGCGCCTCGGTGATGAAATCGACCGGAACGAGCATCGCGCCGTTCACTATCGACGGCGACGTGGAAAGCCTCACGATCTTATCTTTAAGAGCGACGCGGTTGCTACCAACGAACAGAACCAGGAACTTGTCCTCGTTAGCGACGATAACTTTTCTGCCGAGGGCGTTCCATATCCCGTCAAGTCCAAGCGACCTCGTCAGGACGCTGAGGTCAACCATCTGATAGCCGTTAGCATGCACACGCTCGACTTCCACCTGCTGAAACTGGCCCGCCGCGACTGCAAGTCCAAGCAGCAACGAAAGAAAAAAACCAACCGCAAGTCCATTCCCCAATCTGGCCACAGAAACATCCCCTATCGATTGCATGAAATTACATTCCACTTAGATCATCTGGCGACGCCAGCCCCAAAAATCAACCGAGCAGCATCCTACACTTGCGCCTCATGCTTATCAATAATTGTCAGACTGCCGAGCTGCGCATCAAAGGATGATACTTGCCTTCAACTACGAGGCCGCCTGCAAGTTATAGAGGCCGTTGCCTCGTAGGAGCAATGAAACCTCCTGACGGAGTCCCGATGCCCCCAATCGAGAGCCGGCCACGTCGCCAGCGCAACATCCTATACCGCATTCGTGGCGACAAGTGGCTAGGCAATTCCCTCCAGCTCGTAAAGCTGGATGGGCTCGGACTTGCCCTTTAGTTGTATTGCTTTTCTTGGGAGAAGCCTGAACTTATCATCGGAGACGCGCTCGTAGGTGGACGGGCCGACAAGTATCTGGTTTGGCAGAGCTGACGTCTCGATTCTCTTGGCCGTGTTGACCGGGTCTCCCAAGACCGTGTAGTCCATTCTCCTCATACAGCCAATGTCGCCTACAAGCACAAGGCCGGTATTTATTCCGATCTTGACACGAAATTGCATCTCCGGAGACCTTCTGCTGTTGAGCCGCTCGAGAGCCTCCTGCATCTCCAGCGCTGTCATAAGAGCCCGTTCTGGGTCATTTGAGTGAGCGAATGGCACCCCGAAAACGGCGAGTATCTCGTCAGCGATGTACTTGTCAAGCGTTCCCTCATGCTTGAATATCACATCCGTCATCTCGCCGAAGTATTCGTTTAGCATGTTGCGGACGATCTCGGGCCTGTGCCTCTCGCAGAAGACGGTGAAGTCGGTGATGTCCGCGAAGAGAACTGTCACCTCAGCTTCGTGAACGTCGAGCACGTCCTCGGGTCTTTGCAGTATTCTGTCGATGACGGCTGGAGAGTGGTATCTCTCCATTTTGCGGCGGAAGGCGTCTTGTTGCCCGATCCTGTCGTTGAGTTGGGCCTGGTTGATAGCTATCGCGGCGTGGTTGCCAAGTGCAGTGATGATGTCGAGGTCGTCCTGCGTGAAGTGGTCCGAGTCCGCTGATGTGTCCAGATATATGAGCCCAAGCACGGTGTCGAGGTGTGTGAGCGGAACACACATAGCGGACCTTATCCCGAGCAGTTTGACACTCTCCTGTTTCATAAGGCCAGGATCGAGTAGGGCGTCATTGATCAGAACGGACTTCTTCTCCCTTAGCGCCATGCCGGCGATACTCTTGCTCAGCACGATCTTCTCGTCAACCTTGACACCGTTACTATATCTGACCTTCTCCGTCGTCCATTCGCCCGTCCCACCATCCACAAGTATCATGACCCCGCGCTCGGCTTTCACCTTCTCGAACACCAAGTCCATCACCTTATCGAGCAAGTCATTCAACGACGTCGCGGATATCAGCGCCCTGCTGGCCTGATATAGTATGGAGAGCATGTGCGTTTTCCTAGTTATTTGCGATATCCGGGCCGAGTCCTCGATGATCTTCTCTGCGGCCTCGATCGGCGTGTCTCCAACGATCGGAGCCATAACGTCCTCGACGGGCCGCAGAATCGTCGTGCCCATGTCCAGCGAAGACGCGTAGTCGGCCAACTCAACAACGGTAGTGGCCTTCTCGATGCCATGTGTCGGCGGCTGGTAGGGCCCAGCTGCTCGCTGACCCTCCAAACCACTGGCCTCGGCCGAGGCGCCGCTAGAGACAACGAACATCAGCTTGTAGTTGCCGATTGCGACCACATCTCCCGATTCAAGGGCTGAAGTATTGACTCGCAGACCGTTCACATAGGTGCCGTTTTGGCTGTCGAGGTCCACGAGTTCGCAACGTCCGTCGGGATCGACCTTTAGTTCGGCGTGGCGCCGGGAGACATTTGAACCAGAAAGACGAATAGTCACATCTATCGAGTTGCTCTCAACACGACGGCCTATAAGGTTGGAGCCAGTTGCCAGAGGGAGCTTCGTCCTGGCAGTGCCCGGCTCGATTATGACGAGTTGGGCCGAAGGCGGACTGCCCGGCTCTGGATTAGCTGCTTCCCAAGACACTTTACCCTCGCTTGATGACTACATCTTGTACTTGCCGAAGTCATCTGGCTCCAAGCTCTTGAGTATCTCCAGCAATCTGTCGCCCTCCTTGATCTCCTGTGTCAGATCGACAACCGTGGTCTTGGAAAGCACCTCTTCTGTCACGTAAATCGGCGCAGCAAATCTCAAGGCCAGAGCAATCGCATCACTAGGGCGCGAATCGATGCCGATAACGGTCTTTCTGCACTTCAAATACATGGTCGCGTAGTAGGTGCTGTCCTTCAGATCGTTAATCTCGATCCTGAGAAGCGTTGCACCCAGTTCGCCCAACGCGTTCTTCATTAGGTCGTGGGTCATCGGGCGAGGCGCCTGGATGTGCTCCATCGCGACGAAGATCGCATTCGCCTCAGCGTGTCCCAGCCAGATAGGGATCATCTTTCTGTCCTGAAGATCGACGAGGAGCACGATAGGACTTTGTGTTACCGGATCAAGCGCTACTTTCCTTGGCCTAAACTCGATCACCATCTTCACCTCTTTAATGAAATCCGAGCCCAATAGCTCCAAAACCAAAAATAGTCCTAAGCCACTGATTTGTCAATTCCCGCATCAGTCCCGAAAAATCAGAATGGTCCAAGGTGCGAGTAACCTTTTGGAGTCCGGCGCGGCGAAGACTCGGCGGACTGCTGCGAACTGAAAGGCCGAACGTGCAAACGACAACCTGAAGCATAGGATCGGGATCTTGGCGGCCCGAACTTGAGACTCAAAAACTACGGCTTATGTATCTCGACCCATATCTGGCAGGGGCAGGTCAGATGACGAGGCGCATCGCGAAGGATAGCGTAGTCCTCTATGCCCGCCTCGTGCAGTATTTTCGCCAGCTTCAGCCTCGGGACGTGCCCAACGTCGAGGCCCGGAACCCTCTTCCGAAGGGCGTGGATAACCTCTGAGCGCTGGGCCACGGGCAGCATTCGACCGAACCCCCCGCCGATGAAGCCGATGCCCCCTGGCTTGAGCACGCGATAGACCTCCCGAAATCCGCCGACCTTGTCCTCCCAGAACGGGAAGGACCCGCGACTCACAACCAACTCAAACGACTTGTCCGCAAACGGCATGTCCCCCGCATCGGCTACAACCGTGTCGATCCTGTTTTCAAGCTCCGCATCGGCGATCCGACGCTTAGCGATCTCTATCGCATCGGGGTCGATGTCCAGGACCGTAACGTGCAGGCCTGGTTGCGATCTGCGACACCCACGAGCTAGACAATGCCTCATCGCCCGACTTCAGTCGAGGCGATGCCAGAAGGCTATCATGATCGTAAGCCCCGAATTCATTCGGGGCGACCTGCGGCACACGACCGCCCTCCTCGTCCTTTCCCTCCAGATGGACATCCTGGCAGGGAAGAGGAGGGGACCCGCATTCCGAAAACCACCCGAATGAATTCGGGTGTTAAGACAATCAGAGCCATCTATATGGCCGCGTTGAAACACGGCCGAGCTCGCAGCCAGAGTCCACGTGCAATCCAGAATCGCGCCCTGTGGCGGTTCACGCATCGCCCCCTTGCGTTGCCCAAGCCGTATCAGTTCTCGTCATGGATCAGCACGGTGTCGCTTGACGCGCCTGTTGTAACGACGCCAACGGTCGCGGCAAAGGCCCCCGGAGCCAGCAGCGCCAGGCTGAGCGCCGCGAGGGCTGCGCGCATCGCCGTTGTGCTTCTCATTGGTGGCCTCCTATTCATTCATTGTAGCGCGTGGGGCAGCCGAAGCTGGTGGAACAATCGAAGTCGGTGTAGCAGTCGAAGTCCATGCTGCACCCGAAGGACCGAGCGCACGTAAACTCTCCTGCTCCTCCGCACTCGTAATAGCTGCAGCTGTAGCTGCCGGTGTCGCAGTTGTAGTTCTGGGAGCTGCTGGCGTCGCCGCAGCCCAGGACGACCGGCCCGCCTGCTTCGCCGAGCTTCGCCGCGATTGCCTGTGCGATCTTGTCGATCTCCTTCTCTTTCATCAAAAATCCCTCCATTGTTTCTGGGCGGTTCACGAGCCGCCCCTACAGTTGTGTGAAACGTTAAATAACAACATCTGTATTACGTGAAATAACCTCTTGTTAATCTGCACAATGCGTCCTCGTGCCC
>DATLAJ010000043.1 GCA_035527515.1 bacterium | reverse complement strand
ACCAGGCTTGAGATGCTACTGCCTCGCCTGTTGCCCGAGATCAGCAAGGAGCTTTTCTAACCATACTCTCATAAGGAGCGCGCGGTGCTCGATCCAAGATACGCATATATGTCGGCCTACCTCAAAGCAGAGGAGCCGAAGACGGTTGGCGGGAACCACCTCGATCGTCTGTCACGGACTACGAACGTGACGGATGCGCTTGGCATCATTCGCGAGACGGACATCGGGGCCTACCTGGAAGGGACAACCATACGGAGATTCGAGGACATTGACCGGGCCCTGTGGACCTACTTCGCGGAGCGAATCGCATACATCGAGGCCTTCAAGTACATTCCTGCCGACATGCGAAGGGTATCTCGATCGTTCGTTATCAAGTACGATGTTTCGAACGTCAAGGCAACCCTGCAGGGCATTATCACGGGTGAGAAGACCCCCCTGATTCCGATTGGCGCGATATGTGACGAGGGGTTCCTTGATGACCTCAACGCGTCCGAAACGATACAGGATGTGGCCGACGTGCTTACGCAGAGCCGCCTGCCCGACTTCGTACCGGCCATAAAGGCATATGACCCTGCGGGCGGAGCCAAGGCGAAGATCGCTGTCGAGTCCAGGCTTGAGGGCGAGTACTACCACCAGCTTCTCAAGACCGCCAGCGAAATCCGCGAGGGCGCTGTACTCGGCAACGCCTACGGACTCGTCATCGACCTCGTCAACCTCGGAATCGTATGCAGGGCAGTTGTCGAGGGTATCGGACCTGCGGCGGGCGACTATCTCATTGCCGACGGATACATCCTCAGCGAGAAATCCCTCAGGGACACATTGCCCTACAAGCTCACGGACATCCCACGGCGACTCGATAGCCCACAATACAGGGACATCGCAAACGAGATTGCCAGCGCCTACGACAAGTCGAAGTCAGTCACCGTCATCGACGAAGTGATTGAGAAACACAAGTATGCAACGCTGCGCGCTCTGCTGTCCCCGAGGGCACTGTCACCTCTCGTGATGGCATGGTATCTGATTCTCAAGGAAATCGAGCTGAGGAATCTCAGACTGTTGTTGAAGGCTATCTACGACGGCATAGCCGTTGAAGAGGTCAAGAGGTACCTGCTGCTATGAACAAGTCCTCTGTCAGGAATCTGGAGGTCGCCGTCATAGGCGACCAGGAGTTGGTGAGTGTGCTGCGGCTGGCGGGCGTCCGAAAGACTCACGTCATACCCGGCGAGCGCAACGCAGCCGAGGAAGTACGAAGCACACTGCGGGAGTATGTCTCCGACCACGAGGTAGGCGTCGTTGTACTTCTCGAGGAATTCGCAGCCATTGCAGGCGACGTGGTTGCACAGATGAGGCAGAGCAAGAGCGTTCTGCCGGTCGTAGTCGAAGTGCCGTCAAAGCAGGGGACGAAGCGCACCGACGTCGTCAGCTATTACAAGCGGTTCTGTCGCGAATTCCTGGGCTTCGATATCGAAATCTAGCCGGGAGCAGCCTGCCGCCGTGAACCGAGTCGAGCAGTCTTAGGAGGTTACAGACATGGGAAAGATCTGGAGGGTATCCGGACCTCTGGTTATCGCCAACGAGATGAGAGGCTCGCAGGTGTATGAGGTTGTCGAGATAGGGCAAGACGGCATTGTTGGGGAGGTCATAGGCCTCGAGGGAGACAAGGCAGTTATTCAGGCGCACGAGGAAACCCTCGGTCTGAAGACGGGCGAGGACGTTCGCCCCACAGGCAGAATCCTCAGCGCGGAGCTGGGTCCCGGCCTCCTGGGGTCCATCTACGACGGCCTGCAGAAGTCTCTTCTGCCGATGGCCGAGAAGACCGGGGCCTTCATCAAGCGCGGCGCCAAGTCGCCGGCCCTCCCTCGTGACGTTAAGTGGCAATTCACACCTACGGTCAAAGTCGGCGATGTGGTCGAGTACGGCGATATCATAGGGACTGTACCGGAGACTCCTCTCGTCGAACACAAGATTATGGTGCCCCTCGGCATCAGTGGCACGATAAAGCAGATAAAGGCAGGCGAATACACTGTCGAGGAGAAGGTGGCAGTCGTCGAGAACGACGGCAAGACGCAGGAGCTTACGCTCATGCAGGAGTGGCCCGTACGCAAGCCGCGGCCATACCTCAGGCGCCAGAACCCCTCTGGACTGCTCACGACAGGCATGCGCATTCTCGACTACATGTTCCCCCTGGCGATGGGCGGCAAGGCCGCAATCCCCGGTGGATTCGGCACAGGCAAGACCGTGGCGCAGCAGCAGCTCGTGCGCTGGGCTGACACCGCTCTTAACATCTATGTGGGCTGTGGTGAGCGGGGCAACGAGATGGCTGACGTGCTGTACAGTTTTCGACAGCTCAAGGAGCCAAAGAGCGGGAGGCTCCTTCAGGAAAAAGAGATCTTCATAGCCAATACCTCCAACATGCCAGTCGTCGCGCGAGAGGCAAGCATCTTCGTTGGAGTGACAATGGCCGAGTACTACCGCGACATGGGCTACAACGTCCTGCTTGTCGCGGATTCCACGTCGCGATGGGCCGAGGCGATGCGGGAGATGGGCGGGCGCCTTGAGGAGATGCCGGGGGAGGAAGGCTTCCCGTCATACATGGGGTCCAGACTCTCCGGATTCTATGAGAGAGCCGGCATGGTTGACTGCCTCGGCGGTCCGAACCGCACAGGGTCGGTCACGATTGTTGGAGCAGTCAGCCCGCCAGGAGCCGATTTCAGTGAGCCCGTTACCCAGAACACGCTGCGCATCGTGGACGCGCTCTTCGCGCTGGATGTGGGGCTCGCCAACAAGAGGCACTTCCCGGCGATCAGCTGGCTCACAAGCTACAGCCTGTACGTTGATGCCGTGAAGGACTGGTGGAACGCCTTCGACCGAGGCTGGGAGGAGACACGTGGCGCGGCGCTACGCGTACTGCAGCAAGAAGCAGAGCTAGAGGAAATCGTCAGGCTGGTCGGCCCAGAGGCCCTCCCCGATGGTGACAAGCTTCTCTTGCTGGTCGCCAGGATGATTCGCGAGGACTTCCTGCAACAGAGCGCCTACAGCGATGCGGACACGTACTGCGGTCCCGGCAAGGCCGGGCTGATGCTGAAAACCATCCTCAAGTTCCATGAGATGGCGCAGGATATGCTGAATGGGGGTGCGGGCTACGACACGATACGCTCTTCACCCATCGTGTACCGCATCTCTCGAATGAAGGAGATAACGAACGAGGATTTCCAGGAGAAGTGCAAGGAGCTATGGGCAGAGATGGATGAGACGCTCGTAGCCCGCACGCGCGCCTGAGAACTCCTCGGAGACCTGTCAAGGCACGAGAAGGAGGAAGCTCATGGAGCTATCTGGACTGTACGTACGTGAAGGCAAGGCCATCAGCAAGGCTAAGGGTGCTCTTGTGATTGCCGAAGCTATTCCGGGCACCAAGTACAACGAGATTGTCGACGTTGTGTTGAGCAACGGCGAGTTTAAGACCGGCCAGGCAATCGACATCAGCGAAGAGGCCACGGTCATCCAGGTCTTCGGCGGCGTGAGCGAGGTAGACCTGAAGGGCTCCAAGATCAGGTGCAAGGGGGAGACGCTCAAGCTGCCGGTGTCGGTTGACATGCTTGGACGGATCTTCAATGGCATGGGCAAGCCCATCGACGGCGGGCCGGCCATCATCCCCGATGAGTATCTGGACATCAACGGCGAGGCCATCAATCCAGCGTCGCGGCAGCCACCTGCCGAGTTCATCGAAACAGGAATCTCCTCCATCGACGGGCTCAACGTACTGGTTCGCGGCCAGAAGCTGCCGATTTTCAGCGGCTCCGGTCTGCCGCACAACCGCATGGCGGCACAGATAATCCGGCAGGCTGCAGTCAAGGGAACGGACGAGAAGTTCGCCATTGTATTCGGCGCCATCGGAATCAGCTACGACGACGCTGCGTTCTTCATGAGCAATCTGGAGCGAACCGGGGCTCTCGAGCGGGCAGTTGCGTTCATCAACACCGCGTCAGATCCGGCCATTGAGCGAATCTCGACACCACGCCTCGCCCTTACGGCGGCGGAGTACCTTGCGTGGAAACAGGACA
>DATLAJ010000042.1 GCA_035527515.1 bacterium | reverse complement strand
GTTCGTTAGCCTGCGCGAACTCTAACGGAGCGCCTCCTTCTTCTCGCTATGGTCGTGGGAACACGCTCAACGCATCGCTTAACATGCTCACCTATCACGGGTGGGCAAGAGCTGAGCTTGCGAAGCTCGGGAACTAGAGGGCATCCCTAATCGCCCGAACACCTCGGAGCCAGAGGCGACCAGTCCTTTCTTCTCCGTTACTCCGCTCACATCCATAGGAACTCACTCCTATCCCACTATGCGAGGGAACACTGCACGACATGTGTTCCCATCCGCTATCCCTACATACGCAAGCGCTGCTATGCGGGGGGCCGCTCAGCCCCCCTTTCCTTTCAATCAACACCCCCGCCTATCAACTATGCCGGCATGTAACCATGCCCCCCCTTGACGACAGCGTCTTGACTCAAACGAGTGGGAACTACCCACTTGCCAAAAGCACTCCCTAATACCACGCCGTTTGAACCGCCGCACCGGCGGGCAACTCCCCAACGCACCAAGCCCATCAACCCACTACGGCGTGGAACTACGCCTCCCCCTTGACGGCAGCGATCACCTGGCCCTCGGCAGAGGTGTTGTCTCTCGCCTTATCACCACAATGCCATAGAACCGGGTTGTATCACCCACCCAGCAATGTGAGCACCAGCCCCTTGAGGTGTGTGTTTTTTGGGGGTGTTGTATGCTTGAAACCCCACCGCCTTAGCGTCCATCCCACAGACCCACTTCAGATTTATCAAACACCTCCACACAGAGGTAGGGGTCGAATTCCTCTCGGGGAAAAGGGGAGTTGGGGGGTTGGAGTAGTTAGTGGTGGGGGCTGGAAGTGGAATGGGTAGTCGAGTTGATGTGGTTTACTTTGGTCTGTCTCGGTTCTCGCCAGATAGCAACACTCCGCCTATCATAGCCAACGGGAAAGTCTCTCCGTTGTGGGTGATGCCGTAAAGCCCGGCCTGCGAAGTGGCCTCAGCGGACTGCGAAGCCCACGCGGCCCTGCGTTTCGCGGATCATCCTTGAACCTTCCCTATCACTCCGATAAAGTCATAATCTCGCAGCAGACGGTATTCGCAGTTGCATGTCGAATGATTTCACTTGGATGGAGCTATGCCGCGTATATTTGACAACATTGACAGAACGTTACTTCCCGCCTTACGAGAAACACTTGAGAAGTCCGAACGGGCTGACTTCTGTGTTGGCTATTTCAACCTGCGCGGTTGGAAGCGGCTCCATTCATTCATAGAGAAGTGGAAAGGCGGTGATGGCAACTGTTGTCGGCTCCTTGTAGGCATGCAGCGGCTTCCGGACGAGGAACTGAGACTTGCCATAGGTCTGGCAAGGAGCGGTGACAGGATAGACAACCAGACAGCTTTGAAGCTGAAGAGGGAGCTCGCTAAGCAGTTCAAGGAGCAGCTGGAGGCCGGATTACCCTCAGACGAGGACGAGGTTGGGCTACAGAAGCTCGCGGCCCAGATCAGGGCCAAGAAGGTCGTTGTCAAGCTCTACCTCAGGCACCCGCTCCACGCGAAGCTCTATCTTCTGTTTAGACCCGATCCCGATGCCCCGACAGTTGGCTATCTTGGGAGTTCGAATCTGACGTTTGCCGGCCTTGCCATGCAGGGCGAGCTTAATATCGACGTTCTCGACCACGACGCCTGCGAAAAGCTCGCGAGGTGGTTCGAAGATCGGTGGAACGACCAGTGGTGCCTCGATATCTCGAGAGAGCTTCTTGAGATCATCGAGCTGAGTTGGGCCCGTGAAGACCTGATCCCGCCGTATCACATCTACATCAAGATGGCATATCACCTCTCCCAGGAGGCACGTGCAGGTTTGACTGAATTCTTCCTACCGCCGGAGTTTCAGGGGGTGCTCTTTGAGTTTCAGGAGGCGGCGGTCAAGATTGCGGCTCGCCACCTTAACAAGCGTGGAGGAGTGATCATCGGTGACGTCGTCGGGCTCGGCAAGACGCTCATGGCGACCGCGTTGGCCCGGATATTTGAGGAGGAGCCCCATAACTTAGAAACGCTGATAATTTGCCCGCCTAATCTCATCCCGATGTGGAAGGACCACGCTACGCGCTATCGCATGCGTGGTTATGAGATAGTCTCTCTGGGAAAGGTCATCGATGAATTGCCCAACATCAAGCGCTTCAGGGTCGTCATCATTGACGAGAGCCACAACCTAAGGAACCGCGAGGGGAAGCGCTACAGGGCGATCCAGCAGTATATTGACAGAAACGAAAGCAGGTGCATCCTGCTCTCCGCGACGCCTTACAACAAAACATACCTCGACCTGTCAAACCAGCTGCGCCTGTTTGTGCCCGAGACTTTCGACGTCGGTATCCGTCCAGAGAGACTTCTGCGTGAGATAGGCGATGTTGAATTCGTCCGAAAATACCAATGCCCTATTCGCACTCTTGCTGCATTCGAGAAGAGCCCGTATATGGACGATTGGCGGGACCTGATGCGGCTTTACTTAGTCAGACGCACACGTACGTTCATTCAGGATAACTACGCCAAGAAGGACCCTGACTCGGGACGGCCCTTCCTGACATTCGCGGATGGGAGGCCATGTTATTTCCCTGAGCGCATACCGAAGACGGTGAAGTTCGAGATAAAGGACGACGACCCCAGCGATCAGTATGCCAAGCTCTTCTCGGACCCCGTCGCCGACAAGATAAGGGCGTTGAACCTGCCGAGATATGGCCTCGGGAACTACGTCCGGGAGTCACTTGAGATGGAGACGACACCGGGAGAACAGAAGGTGCTGGATGATCTGTCCCGCGCGGGTAAGCAGCTCATGGGATTCTGCCGAACCAATCTCTTCAAGCGGTTGGAGAGCAGCGGTCAGGTATTCATAGAGTCGATTGAGCGCCACACACTGCGCAACTTCGTCTTCATTCACGCAATCGAGAACGGCGAGGCTCTTCCGATAGGCCCGCAGGATGCAGCCCTTCTGGATGCTCGGATAGCCGATGAGGATGAGGAAGATGTTCAGAGAAACGCGGCTTTGGCGACGTCCGGGCTTAGGACTGAGGAGCAATTCAGGGAACGTGCGGCGCAGGTCTATTCCACTTTCCTCGATAGACTGAAATCGAAATTCAAATGGCTCCCGATCGAATTCTTTAAGCGTGCCTTGCATGACGATCTTCTGACTGACGCTCAGAGGCTTATCGAGGTTCTGTATGAATGCGGCGACTGGGATCCGAGCAGGGACACCAAGCTGGCTGCGCTTGAGAACCTCCTGAGGCGCAAGCACACGGACGACAAGGTGATCGTCTTCACACAATTCGCCGACACCGTTCGCTATCTAGAGGCTCAACTCAAGCGCCGTGGTATGGAAAGCCTGGCGGGAGTGACAGGGAATTCTGATAATCCGACCAGAGTTGCGTGGCGGTTCAGCCCAATCAGTAATGAAAAGGAGGGCCGGTTCCCGCCCGACAACCAGCTTCGCGTGCTTGTGGCGACGGACGTTCTCAGCGAGGGTCAGAACCTTCAAGACGGCTACATCGTCGTCAACTACGACCTCCCCTGGGCAATCGTGCGCCTCGTCCAACGCGCCGGGCGTGTTGATCGGATAGGCCAGAAATCGAACGAGATCCTCTGTTATTCATTCATGCCAGCGGACGGCGTAGAGCAGATCATACACCTCAGGGCGAGGGTACGGCAGCGCCTGCGCGAGAACGCAGAGGTGGTTGGCACGGACGAGGCCTTCTTCGAGGACGACGAGGACAGCCAGGCTATCGTTGACCTCTACAACGAAAAGGCTGGACTCTTGGACGATGACCCAGATTCCGAGGTCGATCTCGCCTCCCGCGCATACGGGATATGGAAAAACGCCATCGAGAAGGACCCGAAGCTCGAGAAGACCATCAAGACAATGCCGAACGTTGTGTTTTCGACGCGGGAAACGGCCCCTATGCATGGAGGCAAGGACGGCGCGTTGGTCTATGTCCGGACAGGCAACAAAGATGATGCTCTTGCGTGGGTGGACAAGAGAGGCGAGATCATATCAGAATCTCAGTCCGAGATCCTGAGAGCAGTCAAATGCGATCCCGATACCCCGGCTCTCCCGAGGCGCGCGGACCATCATCGTCTCGTCAAGCGGGCAGTGGAACACATTATCGAAGAGGAGAAATCGGTCGGTGGCCAGCTTGGAAAACCGTCAGGCGCACGGTTCAAGACCTACGAGCGATTGAAGCGGTACATCGAAGATACCAAGGACGCCGTCTATGTTGACTCGGCGAAGCTCGAGAAGGCGCTTTATGACATCTATCAATTCCCTCTGCGTCCTTCGGCCACGGACGCTCTCAACAGGCAGCTGCGCTCCGGGATATCAGACATGAAGCTGGCGGAGCTCGTAATTGACCGGCGCAAGGACGGCCGTCTCTGCCAGGTGGAAAAGGAACAGGTCACCGGTGAGCCGGAGATAATATGCTCGATGGGGCTGGTTGCTGAGGAGAAGGGGAAATAGATGAGGCGCCTCGACCGAGACCGTGTAAGGGGATATCTCAGGGATTTCGCTTTCAAGAGCCTCTTCATTGACGAGCTCGGCTGGGACCATTACACAAAGGAGTTCAGTCTCACCGTAGATGGCGAGACATGCAATCTCAGGAGCATCGCCGAGAAGCGCGGCATGGTCGCCTTCGTCTGCTCGCCTTCATCGGGTGGCGTAATACCAGAGTATGCGATCAGGCGCAAGATCGACAACAGAATAAGAAAACTCTACCACGAGCATTTCATTATCTATACCGATGCTGAGAAGACCGTTCAGGTCTGGCAGTGGGTGAAACGCGAGGCGGGCAAGCCGGCCGCGTCCCGGGAGCATCGTTTCTATCTCGGCCAATCAGGAGAGCCTCTCATTCAAAAGCTCCAGGCCATCACGTTCGCAATCGAGGAGGAAGATGGTCTCACAATTGTCGACTCCTCGGGTCGCGTTCGCGCAGCATTTGACACAAAGCCCGTCACGAGGCGGTTCTACGATGGGTTCAAGAGAAAACGTGACGAGTTCCACTCATTCCTTGACGGTATCCCTACGAATGACATGCAGCGCTGGTACGTTTCCGTCATGCTCAACCGTCTCATGTTCATCTACTTCATCCAAAGCAAGGGCTTTCTTGACGATGACCGTAATTACCTCGTGACCAAGCTCAAAGAGAGCAAGCGACGAGGCAAGGACCGCTACTACCGGGACTTCCTCTGTCCGCTCTTCTTCGAGGGATTCGCCAAGCGCGAGCAAGACCGCTCACCCGAGGCGAGAGAAATGCTGGGCAAGGTCCCGTTCCTGAACGGCGGCCTCTTTATGCGACACGAGATCGAGGAGAAACACGGCAGGGAGATTGAGATTGCCGACGCCGCGTTTGAGAAGCTCTTTGGGTTCTTCGATGAGTGGCGGTGGCACCTCGACGAGCGACCCCTGCGCAATGACAAGGAGATCAACCCGGATATCCTGGGCTACGTCTATGAGAAATACATCAACCAGAAGCAGATGGGCGCCTACTATACCAAGGAGGACATCACCGGCTACATCAGCCGCAACACGGTCATCCCGTTCCTCTTCGACGCAGCCAAAAAGGACTGCAAGATAGCGTTCGAGGGTGACAGCTCCGTCTGGCGGCTGCTTAAGGACGACCCCGACCGATACATCTACAACGCGATGCTCAAGGGCGTCGATCTACCGTTGCCCGAGCGCATCGCCATGGGCGTTGACGACGTCTCGAAACGCACGTATTGGAACAAGGCGGCGGACGAGGAATACAAGCTGCCGACAGAGATATGGCGCGAGACCGTGGCGAGGCGGCAAAGGTGTGAGGAGGTCAGGGCAAAGCTCAGAAACGGTGAGGTCAGAGAGATCAACGACCTTATTACGCTTAACCTAAACATCGAGCAGTTCGCCGAAGACGTCGTTGACAGCTGTGAGGGGCCGGAGCTCTTGAGGGCATTCTGGAAGGCGATCAATGGCGTGAGCGTCCTTGACCCCGCCTGCGGCTCGGGGGCATTTCTCTTCGCGGCGCTCAACATCCTCGAATGTCTTTACGAGGCGTGCCTGAACAGGATGCGGGCCTTCGTGGATGAGCTCGACGCGTCGGGTGAGAAGCACAGCCCTGAGAAATACAGCGACTTCAGGAAGGTGCTTGCGCGCATTGGAAAGCATCCGAATGAGAAGTACTTCATCTTCAAGTCCATAGTCCTGAACAACCTCTACGGCGTCGATATCATGGACGAGGCAGTCGAGATATGTAAGCTGCGCCTCTTCCTGAAGCTCGTCTCCCAAGTGGAAAATCCTGAGGACATCGAGCCGCTCCCCGACATCGACTTCAACATCCGCGCCGGGAACTCGCTCGTAGGCTTCGCCAAATACGAGGACGTAGAGCGCGCGGTGAAGAGCCAGCTCGACTTTGGCAACGTCATGGAGAGGATTGAACGCGACGCGACTGAGATAGGTGAGATCCTTCAGCTCTTCCGGCTTCAGCAGACCGACAAGGGGGGAACCGTAACCCTCAAGGACAAGCAAGAGGTCACCGACTTGCTCAAGAAGCTAGAAGGCGAGCTGAACACCTATTTGGCGGACCAATACGGCGTCCGAGTCTCTGATCAGACCGCCTATGAACTGTGGCGCGACTCGCACAAGCCGTTCCACTGGTTCATCGAGTTCCACGAGATCATGAATAGGGCCGGCTTCGACGTCATCATTGGCAATCCACCCTATGTGGAATACAGCAAGGTCAAGAATGAATACACGATCAAGGGCTATCAGACGGAGAAGTGTGGCAATCTGTACGTATTTATGGCCGAGCGCTCTTCTGAACTGGGTAGGCAGCGGCACGGCAACTTGGGCATAATCCTCCCGATCTCGCTGGCCAGTACACCTCGAATGCTGCCGTTGAGAGAACTATTCAGCTCACACGACCGGTGCACTTGGTGCAGCAACTACGCCGACAGGCCCGGCTCTTTGTTCACCGGGGTGCATCAGAAGCTCTCGATCATATTGGCAACAAGCGGGCAGGATCAATCTGGTGGGGTCCTTCATACGACGGCGTATCAGCACTGGTATGGGAGGTCAGAGCGTGCACAGGAAGACCTTATGCATAATCTCGCCTATGTGGACCCGCATCCCCTCTCCTACTGTTGGGCCAAGTCGGGCGATGGAATCGAGGTGTCTGTTTTTGAGAAGATACAGCGCCAGCTCAAACCAATAACGGACTGCATCACAGGGGACGAAGTCTTTTCTCTGAACATGCGGATGATGTATTGGGGCAAGGCCTTTGACATAACACAAGATTCGAGGGAGTACAAGCATTTCGGTGCGGCGGACTCTTCTCTCAAAAAGGTTCTCGTTGCCGTTTTCAATTCATCTCTCTACTTCTGGTTCTGGGAGCTGGTGAGTGACGGGTGGCACATCACTCAAAAGGAAATGGTTAATTTCCTTTTTGACCCCGGTTTGCTGACGGCATCAACGCGAGGCCGGCTCGATGAGCTCACCGAAGCTCTAATGAGCGACCTGACGAGGAACAGAAGGCATGTGGGAACGAAGCAGACGGAATATGAGTATTACCATCGATTGTCTAAGCCGATCATCGACGAGATCGATCGCGTGTTAGCGAGGCACTATGGTTTCACGGATGAGGAGTTGGACTTCATAATCAACTACGACATCAAGTATCGGATGGGCTGGGGGGCGGGCGGCGAGCCCGCCCGGAAGGATGAAGGATGAAGGATGAAGGATGAAGGGGGGAAGCTTGAGGATCTGAGGAGCCGGACGAAGAGGTTTGCGCTGCGTGTGATACGTCTCTATTCGTCGCTGCCGAAGACGACTGAGGCGCAGGTCATAGGCAAGCAGTTGTTGAGGTCCGGCACATCAGTCGGGGCTCATTATCGAGAGGCGAGCCGGGCGCGTTCTAATGCCGAGTTTGTCAGCAAGATCGAAGGTGCCCTTCAGGAACTTGATGAGTCGGCGTATTGGATGGAGCTCCTTGTTGAGGGAAGCATTGTGAAGGGCGAGCGCATGAAGGAGCTGATGGATGAGGCGAACGAGCTGACTGCCATACTGACGACATGTGTCAAGAATGTAAAAGAGCGAATGAGATCGCGGAAGGCCTCCAATGGATGATTCATCCTTCATCCTTCCGCCTTCATCCTTTCAGAGCGGTGTAAGGCACGTCGGACGGTAGCGACTGGTTGGCCGAGCACGTTGTGATGGGTATAAGATGCCCTGCGCACCTCCGCTATTGACGGATTATTGTAGTTCGAGTTATAGTCCGGCTAATGATGTTGTGGAATGATCATCCATAACTAAAATCATTGTGCGTTATGGATTGGATTCTGTGGAAGAGGTAGCAGCATGGTCCAGAACCCGGAGACTAGAAGCCGTGGGATGCACGTGATCCGGCTTCTCAAGGCGCTTTCTGAGGCTGGGCGGGTCGTCTTTACGACTTCCGAGGCGAGAGAGCTTGCGGCGGGCGTTGGCGTTCCTGAAGACTACGTGAGAAACCTTCTGCTGAACATGATTAGGGACGGCTGGCTGATAAGGCTGCGTCGTGGGCTCTATGCAGTATCCGGACTCGCGTCCGGGCAGGTTCAGATTCACCCCTTCGCTATTGCCACGCAGTTAGTGATACCGTCGGCGATTAGCCACTGGTCTGCGCTCAGCCACCACGGCCTGACGGAACAGGCGCCTCGCGTGGTAACCGCTTTCACACCGAAGAAGGTCGTGACGCCAAGCATGCGCGGCGGCAAAAGCAGTCGGGGCCGACGGCACGCCTGGGACGTTGCGGGCGTCCGGTATGAGTATGTCAGCGTCCGGCAGGAGCGTTTCTTTGGGATTGAGCAAGTGTGGGTGGATGAGAACTTCCGCGTTCCGATCACTGACCGGGAGCGAACCGTGCTCGAGGTGTTCATCTCGTGCAGAGTCTTCGGCGGAATGGGCGAGGCGCTAGGGATAATCGAGAACCATTTGGGGAGACTGGACGTCGGCAAGTTGGTCGAATACGCGCGCCGCTTTGGCCAGATATCCACCGCCAAGCGACTCGGCTGGGCGTTGGAGCGGGCTGGCGTTTCTGAAGCAGAGTTGAGGCCGCTTCTTGAGATTCCGGCCACTGGCTACCACGCCTTGGATCCGACCCGCAGTCGCCGGGGACCGTGCGATAAGCGATGGATGATCCAGAACAACCTTGCGGCGGAGGCGAATCCATGAGACCCCTGCGGCTTCGCATCCAGGACGCCGCCAAACGACAGGGGATACCGCAGCCGGTCATTGAGAAGGATTATGCCCTCAGCTACATCCTGGCCGGTATCGCCTCACATCCGGCACTAGGCGATGCGTTAGTGTTCAAGGGCGGAACGGCCTTGAAGAAGGTGTTCTTCGGCGATTATCGTTTCTCCGAGGACCTCGACTACTCTGCAATAGATGCGCCGAAAGATGAGCAGCTTGAGGTGGCCATGCGTGAGGCAGCTGAGGAAGCACACCGGCTTCTGTCAGAACAAGGCCCTTTTTCGATACAGCTCGAACGGTATCTCGAACGCGATCCTCATCCACACGGGCAGGAGGCGTTCACAATTCGTGTGCGGTTTCCCTGGCATCCTGAACCGCTCTGCCGGATCAAAGTAGAGATCACTCATGACGAGCCGGTCCTTCTCCATCCTGAAAGGCGCCGTTTGATGCACGGATACAAAGAGTGCCTGCCGTTTGACGTGTGCTGTTATCGTCTTGAGGAAATCGTAGCTGAGAAGTTGCGGACGCTGCTTCAGACCCACCAGAGGCTAGTGATGCGCGGTTGGAACCGCCCTCGGGCTCGTGACTACTACGATCTGTGGCGCATCCTGGAGGCGTTCGGCGACAGGTTGCAGCGCGAGCAGATCATGCCTCTCTTGGTCAAGAAATGTAACCATCGTGGTGTCACATTTGAGAGCTTGGGCGATTTTTTCAGCGATGAACTGGTCTCTGAGGCGCGTCTGCATTGGGGTGCGACTCTGGGGCCATTTGTGAGTGAACTGCCAGGTTGCCAGGAGGTCTTTGACCACTTGCGACTGCTACTACAGGACTTGCTCCCCGATTTGGGCTGAGTCGGTAGATAGGAACTGAGGTATGCAGACGACCTATTTGACACAGAGCCGGGCGGAGTGCCCCAAATCGCTATTGCGGCATCTTGGGGACGATGCGCCAGAGCGGTTGACAGCCATCGGCGACGTCGAGCTGCTGAGTCATAAGAATCTGGCAATTTTCTGCTCGGCCAAATGCCCGGGCAGCATCATCTTGAAGATATACGATTTGGCGCGAGAGCTGCGGGAGCAAGGCACGACGGTCATCGGCGGCTTCCACTCGCCTATTGAGAAAGAGGTCCTGAACGTCTTGCTGCGAGGCGAGGGCTCCATGATCTTATGTCCCGCCAGGGGTATTGAGAAGATGCGCATCCGACGGGAATATAGAGGACCTGTGAACAAGGGGCGTCTCCTGCTGCTATCGGCCTTGCCTGAGAAGGTCCGCCGCCCAACCGCCGCCACCGCCCTGTTCCGAAATCGCCTCGTCGCCGCTCTCGCCGAGAGCATCCTGATCGCCTACGCCGCCCCCGGCAGCAAGACCGAGGCATTTGCTCGCGAGCTCCTCAGCTGGCACAAGCCCCTCTACACTTTCGACGACCCGAACAACGAGAATCTAATCCGTCCTCGTTCTGTGCGCAGGGATGGAACAAAGGAACGTTTCATATCTCTTGCTTCAGGCAGCCTTGGTTCGATATGTGGAGAATCTGGGGCCGGCCTACGACCAATAATGCCAAATGGAGGACTATGATGGACGCAGCTGATACGCCAGAAGAGGGGTTAGTCTTCGATACGCCAGAAGAGGACGAAAGGGAAGAGCTCACTCTCGACAAGACCAAACGAAGAATAAACACCAAATCATCTGATCCTGAGATAGAATCGCTCTACAGCAAGTGGAAGCGCGGCAAGCTGATTCTTCAGCCCGACTTCCAACGGCAATTCGTCTGGGATGAGAAGAAGGCAAGTCGCCTCATCGAGTCGGTCATTATTGCCGTCCCCTTACCGGTGATTTATTTGGCTGAAGAAGAGGACGGCAAGGAATCCGTCATTGACGGGCAGCAGAGGCTAACCTCATTCTTCGCTTACATCGACAATGCATTTCCCACAAAGACAGGGGAGTTTAAGCCATTCAAATTGAATGGCCTTCAAGTCTTCACAGAACTCAATGGAAAGCACTTCAACGAGCTTGATGAACAAGTCCAGGACAGGATCAGGTATCACGAGATCCGGGCGATAACTATCAAGGTGGATAGTGACAGGGAGCTCAAGTTTGAGATCTTCGAGCGGCTGAATACGGGCGCGGTGCCACTGAACGACATGGAGCTTCGGAATTGCGTCTATCGTGGGCGCTATATGGCGTTACTGAAGGAGCTATCTGAGGACAAAGAATTCATTCAACTTCTGGGGATCAAGCAGCCCGACAGGCGCATGAAGGATGTTGAGCTGGTATTGCGCTTCGCAGCGTTTTATCACGCCACCTATCTGAAATACCAGCGCCCGGTGAGGCGTTTCCTGAATCAGGACATGGAGAAATTCCAGAATATATCTCGTACCGATGCGGACGAGCTCAGGCGGGCATTTAAGACCGCCGTGCAGATCAACAGGTCTCTATTTGGCCAGAGGGCCTTCAAACGTCTCTATCGGGGAGATGAATCCAATCCGAGTGGATGCTGGGAGGGTCGGAAGTTCAACGCTTCGCTTTACGATGTGCTGATGGGCGTATTCTGCGACAAAGACAAGAACCAGGTTTATGGTGCATTGGACTGTCTGCGCGAGGGATTGTTGGACCTGATTTCCTCAAATGATGAATTCGTTGATGCGACCGTTCTGGGCACGAGCGATAGGGAGCGAGTGCTGACTCGATTCGAGCTCGGATTCCAGCGTGTGAGGATGATACTAAAGGAGCAACCGAGACAGCCGCGTTGTTTCAGTCGCAAGCTGAAGGAGGAGCTTTACAGAGCGGATCCTACTTGTGCGATATGCGAGCAACGAATTGAGGAGATCGACGACGCTGCTGTGGATCACATAGATCAGTATTGGAGAGGTGGCAAGACAATCCCGGAGAAGGCTCGTCTGACCCACCGATACTGCAATATGGCAAGATCAAGAAACGACTGATGGCTCGACTGACGGGCGCATGTGTCAGTGGAGGGATTTGAGGCGTATATGGATTGGAGGGAATACGAGCAAGCAGCTTTCAACGAGCTGTATTATTCCTACAGGCCACCGCATTTCATAGTCATCCCCGATTACAGGGAAGTCGTAGGGATGATAACAAGGGCTAAGCGTCAGCTTGATGTAGCCATCTTTCTCACCGAAGACGTCTCAAGGCCTTTTATCGCGGTCGAGTGCAAGATGTATTCCCGAAAGCTCAATGTCAAAAATGTGGAGAGTTTCATTGGGATGCTCGGAGATCTGGGTGCTCAGGAGGGAATACTGATTACTCCCCACGGATTCAGTGAGACGGCTTCGCGGAGGGTGGAAGGAATGAACATCGAGCTGGTCGAGTTGCCCGTGGATGAGGCGGCCAGATTGAACTGGAGAGAGCTTATACGGCAAGCCTTCCCTATGGACGAGGCTTTTCATCCCGAGATGGGAGATGCTATAGGGATGTTTCACGCATCGGAAGAATACGAGGATCTGATCACTGCAATGGAGCGTCTCCCTTTTGAGGAATGGCTGACTCTTTTCGGCATTTATCGAAATATGAACTCCCAGAGATGCAAAGAGACACTCGAATTCATAGCTCTACATCATGTCGATTCAGGCTGGATCTTCAACTCGATCAGGTTACTTGATGATTTCGGGTGGCTTAGCCAGGACCTTCTGGATGCCCTTATGCAGACGGATAGGATAGATCCCTATGGCGGTTACAACGTGAGCGAGCATGACATGGATCGCTACCAACAGGAAGAGGGGTCAATTGACTAACTTGTTGAGATCTGACTGATTCCATGAGCTCCGCATCCCCGATCCCACGGATTGCGCCAGACGCCCGCAGAGACGTTTTGACCCTTTGGGGATGTTCTGACACTGCTCCACCGGTCGGAAGCCCCATGAACGCCGTCAAACAATCACGTGGCCTATTGTGGCTATCCGGCAGGGAGTCGTCCGGAGATTAAAAACAGTGATTGTGTGATAGATGTGTCATGATTCCCTGACTCACCAACTCTATAGCCTATGGTCGACGGATTCTGTTGTGACTCTATCAGACGACATACGTGAGGAGTGGCGATTGTGCCATTGTGTCATAGATGTGCCATACTGCGGCGGTAAGGGGAGCACAAAACGGCACTATGGGCCAGTTGTTGGAATTGGGGAGTTTCGTGAATGAAATCGCCGGGAGTGCTGCTAAATGGCTTGGGCGGAACAGGATTCGAACCTGCGACCCCCGGCTTGTAAGGCCGATGCTCTTACCAGCTGAGCTATCCGCCCGGCTGGCTATTGCTTGACCGCTTTTACCACGAGCCTGCGGTTCTTGTAGCGCCCTTGTTCAGTATCGTTGGACGCAACAGGGAAACGCTGGCCGTGCGCGAAGCACTTGACAGAATATATCTGCACGCCCCAGCCCAAGAGCGCATCTCGCACTGCCTCCGCTCGCTTATTTCCGAGCCGGAGATTGTACTCCTGGGTCCCGACATCATCGCCATGTGACTCGATCACGAACGTCAATCCGTGTGAAACCTTCATCCGGCGAGCGAGGCGCCCCAGTCTGGCCATGGCGTCCGGTCGAAGAGTGTATTCGTTGGTCTCGAACAGCGAATCCATTGGTATCGTTTCCTGCCATTCAGCGGGCCCTGCCGCCGTCCTCGCACCTGATCTCTCCAGCGCAAGCTCCCTCTCGAGCGCGAAATTCCTGAGCCGTTGCCTCAAGATGTCGTTGAAGGAATACGAGAGGTCCACTTGCACCTCAATACCCTCTCCCACCGGATTCGTCAGGGCTGCCAAATGGAAGAGCCCCTTCGCTAGGTCTGGCTTCCCAGCAAGGAGGTAGGTCTTGCCCAAGTAGTAGTAGGACGATGCAACGCGCGTATGCCTATCGAGAGTCGAGAAGCCTGAATAAATGTCTATAACGCGCCAGAAGCACTCGGCCGCCTCGGAGAAACTGCCGTGGTAGAGAAGCTCTATTCCACGATCGTATATCTCCTCGGCAACGCCGATCGTTCCCACTATCTTGCCATAATCAGCGTCGGAGAAAAGCCAATTGAACTCTGCTGGCATCGTGACAACACCAGCAGAACTAGTGTGAGGCATCGAAAAAAGCAAGCACAATCCGATAACGAGCGCTCCGGCGAGAGCGTATCCTTTCTTCACGGTTTCACCTTCCCCTCGAATAAGATGTTCGGTTCACAGTCCTTGGGAAGTCAGCATCATTGATGCGACCTGCTCACGCGACGGAAACCTGAACATTCCAAAACATTTAACCCTCCTCGCGACTCCAAAGAATCGAGAATCAGATTCAGACCAATAGTATCACTTGGCATATGAGGAGCAACTATACAGTTTAGGTGATGCTTTTCAATCTCTTTCTTGTGCTCCTGCGAGACATGCATGCAGACTATTGTGCTTATGTTGGTTGACTTGGAGATGATTTCATAGAGGTCTTTCGGGCCAGATGTGCCGCCTGTCATGTCAACGAAGACCTCACCGGCCCTGCTTTCCTTCGATCCGACAATTATCTTGGGTTCGACTGTTTCCGCGGCATAGCGGCTGTATTCGTCGATCTCAAGTAGCAGGTCGAGGACATCCGCAAGCAGAAGAGGCTTTGCTTCTTTGATTTTGTTGGTCAAGAACTGCGCAACACAGTTATCGGCCGGAGTGTGAATACACATCAGAGGGACGTCCAGCAATCGTGCAACATCGACCGCTCTATTGTGGTTCGCCGCCATGACCGAAGTGGCCACATCTTTGATCCTGCCTGCGAAGACGCTCTCCATCTGTCCGATAGGCGAACCATGCTGCGCCCAAAGGTCTGTCTGAACGGAGATCACGTCCGCCAGGCCGGCCAGGGCCCTTCCCAGAGGATGGTGAGCAATCACCAGGTCGAGATTCTCGCCTCTCGACCTCAGCCTCTCGGCCAGCATAACCTCCGCAGGGCCAATGTCTATCCCCACCAAGGCAGCAGACACCTCTGCCTCCGGATCGCCGTGAAGGATGCGGGTGTCGGCAAAAGGGCTGCTCAGCCGCTCAATGTCGAAGCGCTCCTTCTCCTTGTCCCGAAGCTTGTCATACTTGTCGCGCTCCGCGCCTAGCTTTCTGCCGATCTCCTCTCTAGGCCGCTGGTCTGCCTCAATCCCTGCTTCAACTCCAAGACGATATATCTCCTGTACTGTCAACATTTACACAACCTCCGGAGACAATTAGGCAAATAGAATAGGCCACGTCTAGCATTAAGCCGCTCTAGGTGAAACGCCTGACCTTCCTAACGAGCTTCTTGCGCGCGGCCAACGCCTTGCGCTTGCGCTTTATGCACGGCTTTTCGAAGTAAACGCGTCTTCTGTACTCCGACAGTATCCCAGACTTCTCGCACAGCTTCTTAAAGCGCCTGAGCGCGGAGTCAAAGCCCTCATCATCCTTCACTCTAATCAGAGTCATTCATCATTTCCCCTCCTTTACGGTATAGAGTTCCTGTCCACAGACCCACTTAATATATTACTTATTCTTGCAGAAGTTGCAAGTCAACTAATGGTTATTTCAGCCGTGATCTTCAGCCAAAGCGCCACAAATAGCAACTCGGCATGACCAAGGGCTGATCGCAATCCTACTGAGCCTGCTTGCTGTAAACCGATGTTCGCCCACCCTGGTTCCAATTAACAGTGAGATATCAGGGAGAACGCTTAAGGATAGTCTGACAGGGCAATGTGATGCGCAATTGGCGTTCGTCTCACCTGAAAACAAGAGGAATCTACCACTTGAAAGTTGCCACTCGAAACTTGAAACTCTTGAGGATGGCGCAGAAAAGACCGTTCAAGGAGACCACGCTGGCGAAAACGACGCCGATGATGAAGCAGTATAAGCGGATTCGCGCGCAGTATCCGGACTGCATGATGCTTTTCAGGATGGGCGATTTTTACGAGATGTTTGGCGAGGATGCGGTTCTGGGGTCCAAGCTTCTCGATATTGCGTTGACGTCTCGCAACCGGGGCAAGCCGGGCGAGGTTCCGCTGTGCGGCATTCCCTATCATGCGCTCGAGGTTTACCTCAGCAAACTGATTAGAAAGGGCTACAAGGTGGCGATCTGTGAGCAGGTCGAGGACCCCAAGACCGCGCAGGGCGTTGTCAAGCGCGACGTTGTGCGCGTTGTAACGCCGGGGACGGTGGTCGAGCCAGGCCTACTTTCAGACAAGGAGAGCTCATATATCTGCTCGGTCCACATAGACCGTGACGGAGTCGGCTTTGCCGTCATAGACCTCTCGACAGGGGACTTTCGCGTTACTGAGCTTAGGGGCGTCGATTCTGCGGTGGCGCTCAGAGACGAGCTTTCTCGGTGGGAGCCGAAGGAGTTGGTTGTTCAGGAGCGGCTTGTCGATTCACAGCTTGTGAAGGGCCTATTGGGCGAGGAGCCCAAGATGATGTTGACTAGTCTCGAGGATTGGGTGTTTGAGCACGATTACGGCTACAGGCAAATGATCGAGCATTTCGAGGTTCATTCGCTTGATGGTTTTGGCTGTGAAAACAAGCCGCTGGCGATAGCGGCCGGCGGGGCGCTGCTTCATCAGCTGCACAAGACGCAGAAGAGAGACCTCTCGCACATCACTGCGGTCGAGTTCCACAGCGATTCGGCGTTCATGCAGCTCGACGAGGCAACGCTGCGAAACCTGGAGATAACGAGAATCGCGATCGACGGCAAGCGGAAAGGCTCGCTTCTTTGGCTTATAGACAAAACGGAGACGGCGATGGGCGCGAGGCTTCTGAGGCGCTGGCTTTTGCACCCACTGATCAACGTCGAGGCGATAGACCAGCGTCTCGACTCGGTTGCGGAGCTTAGGGACAATTTCCTGCTGAGAGACGAGATGCGTCAGTTGCTGAGAGAGGTCCGGGACATCGAGCGGCTGATTTCGCGTATCGATCTTGGGACTGCAAATGCAAGGGACCTCGTCTCGCTCAGAGAATCACTCTCCGTTCTTCCGAAGCTCTACAAGACTTTGAGTAAGGCCAGTTCGCCACTTTTGGCCTCACTTTTCGAGAACGCTGACACGCTTGCGGACGTCGCCAACACGCTGGCCGAGGCGGTCGTTTCTGACCCACCTTTCACCGTGCGAGACGGCGGGATGTTCAACGACGGCTGGGACGAGTCGCTCGACGAGCTGCGGTCAATTGCGCGTGACGGCAAGAAGTTCATTGCGGGGCTTGAGGCGCAGGAGCGCAGTCGCACGGGGATTCAGAACCTCAAGATCGGTTACAACCGTGTGTTCGGTTATTACATCGAGGTGAAGAAGAGCGCGTCGGACAGGGTTCCTGTGGATTACATCAGGAAACAGACGCTCTTGGGCGCAGAACGGTTCGCTACGGCGGAGCTGAAGGAGTGGGAGGAGAAAGTTCTGTCAGCTGATGAGAAAATCGCTGAGCTGGAGTATCAGCTCTTCCAGGCGCTTAGGAAGTCAATTGCCCAGGAGACGCTGCGGATTCAGAAGGCCGCGAGGGCGGTCGCCACGATGGACGTTTTGGGCTCGTTTGCTCAGGTCGCCTCGGAGAACCGCTACGCTCGTCCGACCGTCAACGACGGCATGAGCATCGTCGTAAGGGACGGGCGTCATCCCGTGGTGGAGCAGGTGTATCTCGCTCAGGAGTTCGTCCCGAACGACGTTTGTGTGGACTGCGCAAGCAATCAGATTCTAATCATTACCGGGCCGAACATGGCCGGCAAATCGACCTATATACGCCAGGTGGCGCTGATCGTCATCATGGCCCAGACGGGCTGTTTCGTGCCGGCAAGCGAGGCGCAGATCGGCATAGTTGACAAGGTGTTCACGCGGGTGGGTGCGACCGATTTCCTCCTTCGAGGCCAGAGCACCTTCATGGTCGAGATGAACGAGACCGCCAATATCCTGAACAACGCGACGCCGAGAAGCCTCATCGTTCTCGACGAGATCGGCCGTGGGACGAGCACCTACGACGGGCTTTCTATTGCATGGGCGGTCGCCGAGTACTTGCACAACAAAAAAAAGGTCGCCGCGCGCACGCTCTTTGCGACACACTTTCACGAGCTGGCCGAGCTCGCGCTGATGCTCGATCGCGTCAAGAACTTCAACGTCTCAGTCAGGGAGTGGGGAGATAAGATCGTGTTCTTGCGCAAGGTCATACCGGGCAGCGCGGACCGGAGCTATGGCATCCAGGTGGCGCGCCTCGCCGGGCTTCCCAAGGGAGTTATAGCTCGTGCGAAGGAGATACTCAGCAACCTCGAGCGAGATGAGTTTGCAAGCGACTGGACGCCGAGCTTGGCGCGCACTGCACGGCGTAAGAGGCTTGGTGGGGCCCCCCAGCTGCAGCTCTTCGCTGCCCCTGCCCCGCAAAGCCCTGTTCTGAAGGAGCTGGAGTCGCTCGACCCGGACACGATGACGCCGCTGGAGGCACTCTCAAAGCTGACGGAGCTGCGGAGGAAGCTGAGGGAGTCTTGACCATTAGTCTCTTGGCCGGGGGATGTGCTCGGTCGGCTCCCACGTGCCGAACTCGCCTCAGCGGGGGCTCGTCGGTTTATCTGGTATGTGGGTCCGATTCTGCATGGTTCCAGATGGAATCGGACCGGACCGGACGCCGTGCATGAGGGCGCTGTGTATATGTGAATATGTTATAGTTCGGAGCCTTGGGGTGGTGGTATGCCTACACCCCAAGCAGGCTGCGGCAAGCCCCATGAAGCGAAAGCGGCGCCCAGAATCACGCCAAGACAGAATGGGGGAACTCTTCGGCGTTGAATCTGGGAAAGCTTCCCGGTGTTTAGTAGTATATTACGGATGCTTTAAGGGCGTGGAATAAGTGGGGAAAATGGGAGATCAAAAAGACCTTCTAAAAGCGGTTAAGCTCGTGCCGGAGTTAAGACCGAATTATCATCTTTCGGATCCTCAGACGGATGTTTACGTCGGCGACTGCCGTCAGGTGCTCGCGAGCCTGCCGCAGGGGAGCGTCGATCTGATCTTCGCGGACCCGCCGTTCAACTGGAACGTCCCATACACCGACTGGAACGACAACATGAAGCGGCAGGATTATCTCGAGTTCACATACCAGTGGCTCGACGCCTGCATCCGGGTCCTTGCGCCTCGCGGCTCGCTCTGGGTCAACATCCCGGACGATTCAGCCGCCGAGGTCGTCATACACTTACAAGGCCGCGGGCTTCAGATGATCAATTGGTGTATATGGCACTTTCGCTTCGGCCAGTGCAGAGACACGAACTTCATCGTCTCGAAAGCCCACGTCCTCTATTTCGCCCGCGACCGCAAGAACCGCATTTGGAATCCTGATGCGATTCTGGTCTCTTCTGACCGCGCAGCAGTCTATGGTGACGCAAGAACGCGCAGAACGCGGCGGCCAGGGCTTCGCGTCCCGCTGGACGTTTGGTATGGGCCCTATCTCGGCCGGATACAGGGCACCAACAAGGAGCGGCGGCCAGGCCATCACAATCAAATTCCGGAGACATACATGAGGCGAGTGATCTTGGCGTGCTCAAACGAGGGCGACCTGGTCCTCGACCCGTTCCTCGGCAGCGGCACCACGTCCGTAGTTGCCCGATCCTTGAATCGTTGCTCCATTGGCATCGAATTCAGCGAGGGTACGGCCGAATCAGCTTTTGAGCGAATCTTGGCCGGGCCTATCCGCACCGCCAATACTACTGCTACTCTGCGAAGTAGCTTCGCTACGTAGCACGAGTCTGCAAAGGCTACGACCCGTTCTCCGTGCCTACTCCGCCGAAGTGGCTACGAAGGCCGGAAGTACTACGAAGGATGAAAGCACGAGGGCCAAAAGCCTGTATATTGGAAGGACGTCGAGGTGAAGCTCTGCTTTTGACTTGAACGACCGCCCGTTTGTGATAGTTTTAGCAAGCTTGGACTGGACTGAAGCTGCAAGAGGCAGATTCCGCCAGATTGAGCCTATCAATGCACTGTTTAATAGCGATAAGGGGACATGGTGATCTCTAATTTTGAGGTAATGTATCAAAGGGCCAAGGAGCTCGCGGCAGACGTCGGCCCCAAGCGACTCACCGTAGCACAGGCCGCCGATGAACACGTTCTAGAGGCGGTTCATGACGCCTTCCGAGCCGGACTGGTTCGTGCGATACTGACCGGTCGGAAGGAGGAGATACTGCCGCTGATGAGGGCGCTCGCCATGAGTGAAGAGGACTACCGGATTGTGGATACTCCGGACCCCACGCAGGCGGCCAGGGAGGCGGTGCGACTGGTCTCGGCCGGGGAGGCCGACATGATTCTCAAGGGCAAAGCGCAGACCTCCACTGTGCTGCACGCCGTTCTGGACAAAAAGATCGGCCTGCGGGCGAGGCGCCTTCTTTCACACGTTGCGGTTTATGACGTGCCCGGGCATCCCAAGCTTCTGATCATGTCGGACCCCGGGATGAACATCGCACCGACGCTTCAGGATAAGATTCAGATAATTGACAACGCAGTTGTGGTGGCCCATGCGTTGGGTATTGAGAGGCCGAAGGTGGCGATTCTGTCTGCGGCGGACACAGTCAACCCGGCCATGCTGCACGCGGTCGAGGCGGCGGTGCTCTCGAAGATGTCGCAGCGTGGCCAGATACGAGGCTGCATTGTTGATGGTCCCCTGACGCTCGATGCGGCTGTTACGCATGAGGGAGGCGACATACTAGGGTCAAAGAGCGATGTTGCTGGCGACGCAGATATTCTGATAGTCAACTCGATCGAGGAGGGGAACCTTTTGAGCAAGTCGCTGTCGATGTTTGCGCACGCGGGATTCGCAGGACTAATAGTCGGCGCGAGCAGCCCCGTCATGGTCGTCTCGAGGGCCGATTCGCGCAAGAGCAAGCTCGACTCGATTGTGCTGGGCGTTCTACTTTCCGAGCATCTCAAGAAAGTCGCGTTCTCGGTGCCGCCGCTTGAACGCATCCTAACGTCAGAAGTGAAGTTCGATTCATAATCTTCAAGAGGACCACATGAGCAAACTATTCCTCTCTGGTAACGAGGCTATCGCCCGGGGCGCTTGGGAGGCGGGCGTTCACGTCGCCACGGCCTATCCTGGGACCCCCAGCACAGAGATACTAGAAGCAATAAAGCTGTACAAAGAGATCTACTGCGAATGGTCGGTCAATGAGAAGGTCGCGGTCGAGGTCGCCCAGGGCGCCTCGATGGCCGGAGCGAGGTCTTTGGCGGCGATGAAGCACGTTGGTGTGAACGTGGCCATGGACCCGCTGTCAACGTTTTCCTACACTGGCATAAACGGCGGGTTCGTGGTGGTTTCTGCGGATGAACCTGGGATGCACAGTTCCCAGAACGAGCAAGACAATCGCTACCTCGCCAAGTTCATGCTCATCCCTCTCTTAGAGCCATCCAACTCGGACGAGGCAAAGAAGATGACGGTCCTTGCGTTCGAGATCAGCGAGCGCTTCTGCACGCCGGTCATGCTTCGGACTACGACGCGGGTCTCGCACTCTAAGGGCCTTGTCGAGGCGGGCGAGCGAGAGGAGCGCGAGGTCAAAGGTTTTGAACATGACTGGACCAAATGGGTAGTGATCCCTGCTAACGCAAGGAAACGGCGAACTCTCGTGCTGAAGCGACTCAAGCAGCTGGAGCAATACAGCAACGAATGCCCCCTGAACTACATTGACCCTGGACAGGGCGAAGATGGTCGCATCGGCATAATCACGTCCAGCATCACATACTCGTATGCAAAGGACGTCTTCCCAAACGCCTCCTACCTGAAGCTCGGGTTCACGAACCCAATTCCGCTCGAGCTCGTCGCCCAGTTCGCCAAGACGGTCGATCAGCTAGTTGTGCTCGAGGAGTTGGAGCCTTTTTTGCAGGACCAGCTCTTGGCGGCAGGCTTCAAGGTTCTCGGCAAGGAGGTCTTCCCCCGTGAAGGGGAGCTCCTGCCGGGGGTTCTGCTCAACAGCTTGAGGGGCGCAGCCAGAAAAAAACTCATCAAGATAGCAGCCGACCATCCGATCTTCGCCGAGAGCAGGCCCATTGAACCTGCTGGCTTCGACTTGCCAAGACCGCCTACTCTCTGCCCTGGTTGTCCCCACAGGGGCGCGTTCTATGTTCTCAAGAAATACAAACCCATAACGACCGGCGACATCGGCTGCTACACGCTGGGCGTCCTCCCGCCGCTCTCGATGATGGACAGCTGCATCTGCATGGGCGCGTCAATAGGCAACGCGATGGGCGCAAACAAGGCGCTAGCGGGGACTGACAAGATAGAGCCGATCGTGGCGGTCATCGGCGATTCGACATTCATTCACTCCGGCATCACAGGCCTCGTTGACGTCGTGTATAACCGAGGGAACATAACCGTAATCATCATGGACAATGCGATAACGGCGATGACGGGTGGACAGCAACATCCAGCCACGGGAAGGACCATCCGTGACGAACCTACCACGAAGCTGGTCTTGGAGGACTTGTGCAGGTCGATCGGCGTCAGGCGCGTGAGTGTGGTCGATCCTTACGACCTCGCGGCGTTGGACAAGGTAATAGCAGAGGAGATCGAGGCGGACGAGCCGTCGGTGATCATCACGAGGCGCGAGTGCGTGCTCCTAAGGTTTCACCATGGCCCCAAGATCGTGCCCTACGTCGTCGATCAGGAGAATTGCATTGGCTGCAAGAAGTGCCTCGGGATAGGCTGCCCAGCTATTGTGACGGTCGCAGTCGATGGCAATAAAAGAGTTAAGGCAAGAATCGAGGAGTCCATGTGCACTGGATGCTCACTCTGTGCCCAGGTCTGCCCAGTTTCAGCAATTAGTATTAAGGAAGAGAATATATGAACAACGGAAAGAACATTCTGCTTGTAGGTGTGGGCGGTCAGGGGATTCTGCTTGCCTCGGAGGTCCTCTCTCAGGCAGCGATGCTTCAGGGCTTCGACGTCAAGAAGAGCGAGATACACGGAATGTCGCAGCGGGGTGGTATCGTCTCGAGCCATGTCCGCTACGGGGAGCATATTTACTCGCCGCTCATAATCAAAGCCTCTGCGGACGTCCTTCTCTCGTTTGAGAAGGCGGAGAGTTACCGCTGGATCGAGTATCTCAGGCCCGGCGGAGACGTCATCACAAACACGACCGAGATCGTTCCGCCCATTATCTATGTCATGGGCAAGGAGTATCCGCACGACGTGATAGAAAGAATGCACAAGAGGGGAGTAAATGTCCTTGCTGTCGATGCCGCGTCGGTTGCCAAGAGCGTTGGCAACGTGCGGGCGATGAACGTTGTGCTGCTCGGAGTCCTATCTCGGAAGCTCAACTTCCCGAACGAGACGTGGCTGGCCGCGCTCAGCGGACGCGTGCCTAGTAAGCACCTTGAGGTCAACTTAAGGGCATTTGAGGAGGGCCAGAAGCTCGCTGAGTTAAATTGATGGGCCAAAGCTGCTCGACCCGTTCCGTGTCCCCACAGGATGCTGCATTAGGCGACTTATGCTTGCTCGGGGGGCCAAAGCCTGCGGCGAGCTTGCTCCGCGCTGGTGCTTGTGGGCATTATGTACTGAAGGCTTGTATTTTTTAGTGGTGTGCGTTATATCATATAATGTAAAGTAACATCGCATTGCACTATTTAGGCGTGGCACGCGGCAGCTAACCCTAAAGGAGGTGTATGATGTTTAGAAAGTTGTCGATCGCTGTTTGTGTCCTTTGTGCCATTCTGGTGGTGCTTGTGGGGTGTAGCGAGAAACCCTATGGCACGCCTGGGGCTGCGCTTAGGTCCTATGTTAAGGCATATAACGAGAGTAACAAACAGGCGATGGCAAAATGCGGCAACGGCGCTGATATGCACAAGATACTCATGACCACGGAGGAGGACCTTCTCGGTAACCCCGTCCGTGTCTCAGTCAAGGATATCGACTTCGAGGTGCTCAGCGTCAGCCAAAAGCCCCGCACAACAGTCTCTAACTATTACTTGACCGAGGACGCTTGGGTCCAGGCGGAGTTCAGGTCGCACGACGACCCCAAGTTTCACAAAGTCGCAACCGTCAGGCTGGTCAACAGAACTCACAGCTTCTACATGGAGGAGCCGCACTGGCAGCTCGTCCCACTGCGGGGCAAGTGATGCAGGCCCGCGATTGGAACTTTTCGCTGGCTTAAAATGACTTGAAGACCTTCATTGACGAAGTGGAGCGATTTGGCCGCTATCTGAAAACACGCGGCTACTCGTTGCACACGGTGCGGGCCTACTCTGCGGATGTCCAGAGCTTTGTGCGTTACCTGCTCGCAAGAAAGACAGCCCGACCTGCCAGCACGAGTGGGTCTGGACAACAGGGAATCTCAGTAGTCAAAGACTCGCTCGCTGGCCTGAAGCCGGCCCAAATCAGCGACTTCATAGCTGATAGGTTCTACGAAGGCGATGCGAAGAAGACAATCCAAAGGCGCCTCGCCGCGGTAAGGGCTTTTCTGAGGTTTCGCTGCCGCACCGAGGGGGTAGAGGATAACCCCGCGGACCTAGTAACCGGCCCAAAGGCTGAGAAGAAACTTCCGGTGTTCTTGACCGTGGATGAGGCGTTCGCACTGATCGAGGCGGTCGGGGCAGGGCGGGACTTCTTCGCCTATCGGGACAGAGCCATTCTGGAGATGCTTTACAGCACGGGGATTCGTGTTGCGGAGCTGTGTGGTCTTTCACTTTTCGACATTAACCTGGGGGCTCGGGAGATTAGGGTTCTTGGCAAAGGCGCCAAGGAGCGGCTTGTGCCCATGGGCAGGCCGGCGGCAGATGCGTTGCGGGACTATCTTGAGGCCCGCTCGCGCCCTTCGGGCGTCTATAAGGGGCCAATAGACCCGAAAGAGAAGGCGATTTTTCTCAACAGGGCCGGAACGCGGCTTTCCACCAGGTCCGTTAACAAAATCGTGCACAAATACATCGCCCTGTCCGGCAGTTCAAAGTCGATCAGCCCGCACAAACTGCGCCACACATGCGCCACGCACCTTTACGAGGCTGGCATGGACTTGCGACACCTTCAGGAGCTTCTGGGCCACAAGAACATCAGCACGACCTCGGTCTATACTCACACGAATATAGAGCGGCTCAGAAAGGTCTATAACAAATCGCATCCCAGATCGTAGTCCCCCGCTTCTGACCCAGAGTTGCCCCCTTATCGAGAATCTCAACCTGCGCGAGTCGATGGGCAAGGCCGGCCGGGCGAAGACGCTCGAGAAGTATCAATGGGACACGATCGTCCAGCGCTATTACGAGCCGATCTTCTTGTAAAGCGATCTGTGGAGTCAAAACACGTTGTTGCGCACAAAAAACAGCTTGACAATCTCTTTCGCTTTTTCTTACCATTGATAATGGCTGGGGCGCGGCGCAACGAGACTTAGCGTTCCAGGACTCTTTTCATGAAAGGATGTGATGAACTTTGACCAAGAAGAAACTTGCGATTGTTGTGGCTCTTGTGGGACTGGTAGCGCTCATTGCCCTGCTCGTGTTTGCGGCAACGACTGACGAGTGCATCAAGAGGATAGCTACAGGTCCTATGTTGAAGGACCTTCTGGGGACGACCACGTTTACCGTTTACGCATACCACATCATGGCGGAAAACTGCGACTGTAACCACGATCCCGGGACCTTAACGTTGTACTGGAGGTACGACACGGAGATTCCCTGGACAACGGCCGGGACAATGACCGCCGGCCTTTCAGAGTGGTGCGGAGTGCAGGAGTTCAGCAGACAGTTGAGCGTCAGCTCTGGGCATACGATTGACCTGAAGGTCGTTTGCAGCGCACATGCTGACTGTCAGGCAACCCGTTTGGGTTTCGGCGTCCCGTAACCAGTTTCGGTAGTTGACAAGGCCGCGCCCCGGCCTTTTGCTTGTGTTTTCTTTCGTGAATCGTTTGAGGGTGTTTTCAAGGAGGACGAGTTAGGCTATGAAAGCGAATACTTTCCCTATTTGCGTGACACTTCTAGTTTGTTTGGCGGTTTTGGCGCTGATGGTGCTTTCGGTTGGCTTGTGCTTGGCAGGCCAGGAGCATTCGGCGGGCTATTGGGGCGGCCTGGGCGCAAGCGACGTCCCAGATGGAATAAGCGGCCGGATCATTCAAAACAATGACTATGATATCGCTGTGGGCCCGGGCGGGACGCCCCACGTCGTCTGGGCGTCTCCTCTGCAAGACGGCCCCACTGCGACGCCGAGCTCGATTATCAAATACGCGTTCTGGGACGGCTCAAACTGGCGGGGATTGCCGGAGGCAGATGGCCCGACCGACCTTGGTATAGGCGAGAAGTGCTCTATCACGGTTCTGCCCAGCGGCTGGCCGGTGGTGCTTTTTTGCGCCCTCGACGCCCTCACATCCAAGACGGTGCTTCAGGTTTTCTCCTGGAGCGGGTCGGGATGGCAGACCATTTTCTCACCGGAGCTCAATCGCGTTGAGACCGGCGCGTTCAGGGTCGCCGTTGATGGCCTTTCGAGGCTCCACATTCTTTACATTAAGTTGATCACGGACCTTGATGGGAAGACGCACAGATATCTTTACTACTCCATCTTCGATGGGGAGTCTCTTCATGGGCTTGCCGGCAGCGACGAGGGCGAGGGCATGGCCGGCGACTGCGAGAATATTATTGACACCACCCGCTTCGATCTTGCTCTGGACAACCGGGCGTTCCCGCACGTAGTCTGGCAAGGCGATGCCCAGCAGGTCTTCTACAAGTTCTGGGACGGCGAAGCGTGGCAGCAGGTTGATGGGCAGGAGATATTCCCAGAGCTCGATTTCACTACTCAGCCGCGAATAGTGGTTGACAACGAGGGGCACCCACACATTACCGTAATCGGAGGGATCGTTACTGGCCCCGACACTTATACCGAGCACATGTGCTATGCAACTTGGGATGGCAGCTCCTGGAAGACTACCCACACAAGCTCGACGCTGCCATTCCGGGATATGACCACGGACAGCGCTGGCAATTTGAATCTCTGCTGGACGCCCGGCCCGGTCAATAGCATCTACTTCAGGCGCTGGGACGGCGCTGGGTTCAGCACGCTGGCCTGGGGCGACGTCGGTTGGGGCGTCTCGCCGCCGCCGCCGTTTCTCGGTCCTGATGCTAAGCAGTGGTATGAAGCTTCTAGGATCGCTGTCGGCCCGACCGATGAGATATATGTCGCCTATATGGCCATCACGAACATCCCGGTGGCAGGCACGCCTTCCTATGAGGCGTTTGGGAGCTGCCGGGTGTCCAAGTTTATGCAAGAGCCCGCGCCATATCCGCTTCTTCGGATAGAGACAGACAGGTACCGGTACGATCCAGGCGCAACAACAATGACGATCATGCTCGGCGCTGACAACCAGCAGGATCAATGGGTCGATACGAAGCTGTTTCTAGCGGCATACCGTAAGGAAGATGACGAGCTCTACCAGTTCTCGCTGCCTCTGTCGCTTCCGCCTCATTTCTACTTCCCGCTCTCGGCGGTATTCGAGCTGCCGATTGGCGAGGCCGAGCTCTTCCGGCCCTCCGGCAGTTCCTATTTGCTGGGCGCACAGTTCCTTGACGCGACAACCGGCGACGCTCTTGGTCCGCTGCGGTGGAAGAGGATAACGATCAATCTGTGAGGCGGTGTTTCAGAAGTGGTGCGGCGTGCAAAGGTGCACAGCAAAGAGCTGACCGTCAGCTCCGGGCGCCGCGGCCGAGCGGCGGGACAAACAGGAAGTATTTCAGACGGTTGACGACATCTGCGTCAATGAGAAGCAGCTCCTGGCCCTGAGCCGCAATGGCATAGACCACTGCTCCCGAGGGCGAGAGGTGGCCGAAGCGTATCATCCGCGCTGGGCGCTCTTGCCTCGATGGCTCGTCCGACCGAACAGAGATGATGAGGCTTGGGCTCGTCAGGCCGAACTGCGCAAGATCGCCGCCGATCTGATCAAATCGTGCCTTCCTGGTGTATTCTGCGCTGGTGAGGATTGAGATGAGGCGCTCTATCTCGGCTTGGCTGGCGGGAGCTTTCTGCGGGCTTCTGAGCACCCATTTGCCCTCGCGCTTGACCGCATCAAGCGTTACGTCGGGGGTGCGCAGCTCTATTCTTGAGATGTGCTCCGGCGAGAGGCCAGGGAATATGAGCAAGGAGGGAGGGGGCGCTTGAGTCGCTTTGGGCTCGGGCCGCTCAAACAGGAGGTAATATGCTCCGAGCAGGACGGCAATTGAGGGGAGCACGGCTGCTTTTAGAAAACTTCTTCGCATTGGGACCCTCAAGCGCATTTTGTGTAATCAGTCCTCGGACAAGCTCTATCCAGAAAATCTAGCCCAAATGTATTCAATAATCACGCACGCTAAACACATCCGCTCTATTCAGTGCAAAAAGCTATCATGATTGAGCGCCTCGTCAAGTGCGTGCGCGATTTGCACAAGCATCTGCGCAGATGAGAGACGGCAGGAGTTTTCGTATTTCCCTGTGCTCGTTGACCGGGTATGTGGCTATATGGCGGGCTTCAGGGTATGGGAAAGGTGGGATTGAGTTCTGGTGGCTATTGCTTGAGTCCCCTGAAAGGGGGCCACGTGAGTAGCCCCGTGTGGAACGCGGGGTATCTAGCCGACGACACTGTTCCTAGCTCCCCTCTCCATCCGCCAATCGCTTTGAGATTGGCGGATGGAGAGGGGATTTCTTGGTTGTCGCCCATTTCGATCCGCAGGTTGCACCTGCGGCTACTCAAATTATGCCCCGTCAGGGCATTCAGGCATGGCCGTCGAATTCCATCGACGCCGATTCTCAGATTGTTGAGGTTTTGTAGCGCAAGACCCTTAATTCAAGCCCAGACTGCGAGCATCAAAGCGCCGACATCGAGTGATTACGAGAACTCCTCGGGCATAAAAAGCCTGACTTTTTGCTTATCGCAAGTAATATTGGAGTATTGATTCTGGCCTGATCATCTTAATCGTGGAGGAGAACTTAGATGTTGAAGAAGGTGCTGCTTACCGTTTTGCTCTGTCTTGCGGCCTACATTCTATCGATGGCAATCGTGCCTCAAACTACTGAGCCGCCGGTTCTTAGGCTGCGGCTTCTGACTTTTGACCCGGGCGAGCTTGATGCGCTTGGGATACCTGACGAGTTGCTGCTTGCTTCATATCTGCCTGGGACTGAGGGGCTTTACATCGTCCAGTTTTCGGGCCCTGTCGCTTACGAGCAGAGGGAAGCGTTGGTTGATGCTGGCGCAAAGATAGTGGGCTATCTGCCGGATTATGCCTACCTGGCAGTGATGGGGGATAGCAGCTGGGATATGGTGTCGCGTTGGCCTCGTGATGGCACGTTCGGGGCCGTGTGGGCGGGGCTATATCAGCCAGCCTTCAAGGTAAGCCCCAGTCTGTTGGACGCGACCTCTGATGCCGAGGACTTCATCGAGATCACGATTCAGCAGTTCGGTGAGACGCGCGAATCGCTCGACAGTCTTGCCGATGTGGTTGCCTCGAGCGAGGCGCGAGTCGAGGTCGTGGGGGATTCGGTGTTCAAGACCACGCAGCGGCTGAGGGTGAAGGTGTGGTTGGACGATTTATATCAATTCGCAACTGAGGTGGCGAGGCGCCCGAGCGTTATTTGGATCGAGCGATATTGGCAGCCGGTTCTTCTGAACGAGAACTCCTGCTGGATATGCCAGTCCTTCTCGGAAGGTAGCACACCCGTGTGGAACAAAGGTATCCACGGCGAGGGGCAGATAGTCGGCATTTCCGACACGGGGCTTGATGCCGATATGTGTTTTTTCTACGACGCCTCGGAGGGCTTGCCGAGCTCGAGCATCAACAACGGCCAGCGCAAGACGATCGTCTATTACGATCTTGCGGGGAACGGGGACTGGGACGACTACGGGCATGGCACTCACTGTGCGGGCACAATTGCTGGGGACGATTCTGCCACCCCTGGGCATTATGACACAGGGGACGGGATGGCGTTCTGCGCCAAGCTAGTCATTCAGGATGTAGCTAGCGGCGGGTCCCTTGATGGGCTGCCTGGCAACCTGAACACGCTGTTCGGTCAGGCCAGGAACGCGGGAGCTAGGATTCACTCTAACAGTTGGGGCAGTGGCTACAACGGTTACGATTCGTATGCTCAGGACGTCGATGAGTTCATGTGGGACAATCCCTCGTTTCTGATTGTGTTCGCGGCTGGCAACGACGGGCCGAACGAGCACACCGTTGGGACGCCTGCGACTGCCAAGGACCTTGTCTCAGTGGGTGCATCGCAGAACGTTTACACCGCTCAGGACCCTGAGAACGTAGCATCCTTCAGCAGCAACGGCCCGACCGAGGACGGGCGGATGAATCCGACTGTGTGTGCGCCGGGACAGTCGGTTCACTCCGCGGCCTCGGACTACAACGTTTATACGTACAATTGCGGGCTGCGGTATATGCAGGGGACGAGCATGTCTTGCCCAACGACGGCGGGATTGGCGGCCCTTGTTAGGCAGTATTACGTCGATGGCTATTACCCGTCCGGGACGTCTAACGCAGCCGACGGCTTCGTGCCAAGCGCCGCGCTGCTCAAGGCTACTCTCGTAAACTCAGCGAGGGACATGTCTGGCAACTACACGGACGGCCCGATCCCGAGCACGGGCCAGGGCTGGGGGCGCATCCTTCTGGACGATGCGCTCTACTTCGCTGGGGACCAATGCTCACTGGAGGCTAATGACGTGTCCCCGGGGCTTTCAACGGGTCAGAGCGATAGCTACCAGGTGAAGTCGCAGGGCGGGTGCAAGCTCGAGGTAACTCTCGTGTGGACGGACTATCGCTCGTCGCTGTCTGCGAGCACTAATCTCGTCAATGACCTCGATCTCACGGTCGAGTCGCCCGATTCGACCATGTTCAAGGGGAACAACTATGCTGGCGGGAGCTCCAGCTCGGGTGGCACCTACGACAGGCTGAATGTGGTTGAGTGTGTGCAGATCGACAGCCCCGACCCAGGCACATATCAGATTACGGTGTCGGCCTACAACGTGCCGGTCGGGCCTCAGCCATACGCGCTTGTGGTGACGGGGGCCGGCTCGAACGAGGCGCCGGAGCTCTCAAACGGGAGCGTATCACCTGATTCTGGAGATGAGACAGACACGTTTACGTATTCGGTCGATTACTTTGACGTGGACGGTGACGGTGCGCACACGAAGGATGTCTATATCGATGGTGCGCCACACGAGATGTCGCTTTCAACGGGTTCTGAAAGTGACGGGACCTATAGATACGAGACGCTGCTGCCCAGCGGAACGCGCAACTACTACTTCTACTTCGACGATGGGCGGGGTGAGAGCGCCAGGCTGCCGGCGAGTGGGACGTATTCGGGGCCGACAGTGGATGGTGCTCCTCCGGAATCGACGTGCTGGTGCGATGAGTACTCAGGTAGCCCGATAGCGGTCAGTTTCTCTGCTTCGGACACTGGGAGCGGCGTCCTGAGGACCCAGCTCTATTACAAGTATCAGTCGGGTGGGTGGACTGACTCGGGCGATTCGCTCGGCGGCAACGCCGGGACGTTCAACTTCAGCCCGCCGTATGGGGAGGGGGTCTATTACTTCTACACGATAGCGACTGATACGGCTGGCAATCGCGAGGAGCCGCCGGCCGAGGCTGATACACAGACGGTCTATGACGCTACCGCCCCATCGTCGAGCTGCACAGGGCCTGACTGGGCGTCAACGATCATTGAGCTGAACTTCACGGCCAGCGACGGCGGCAGCGGGGTCGCCCTGACCTACCTCTGGTATCGTTACGAGGGCGGTTCATGGCAACAGTTCGGCGAGCCCGCAACAGGTGAGTCCGGCACTTTCTCCTTCACGCCACCCTCGGGGGACGGCGCCTACTCATTCTACACAATCGCTACCGATCTGGCCGGTAACGAGGAATCGGCGCCCGGAAGCGCCGACGTTCAGGTCGAGGTGGAAACCGTGCCTCCGCAATCATCCTGCACAGCCCCGAGGCTCTCTAAGGAGCTCGACATCTCGATCCAATATACCGCCTCGGACGCCAAGTCTGGCATCGACAGCGTGCGGCTCTGGTATAAGTTTGATAGTGGGGCATGGAACGATACCGGACAGGACGAGACGGGGACATCGGGAGCTTTCAATTTTCATCTGAACAGAGGCGACGGCAACTACTATTTCTATACGATAGCGAGGGACGTTGCGGGGAACACAGAGGGGCCACCCCAAGGCTCCGACACATTCACCATATTCGACACAGCAAAGCCCGAGTCGTTCTGCACGGCGCCCGGGTGCAGCCCGTCCGGGTCCATTACTGTTTGGTTTGAGGCGGGCGACCCCGGCACGAACATTGAGAACACGAAGCTCTACGCCAAATTCGAGGATGGGCAATTCGAGGACACTGGCCTTGAGGAAAAGGGCACCGTGGGGCAGTTCGCCTACGTAGCGGACCAGGGCGAGGGCGCGTATTACTTCTACAGCATATCCGAGGACAAGGCGGGCAACGTAGAGGACCCACCCGCTAGCCACGACGCGGTAACCGTGCTCGACCAGTCCGCTCCTAGCTCGACGTGTGCTTCCCCTGCTATCGGCTCGACGACGTTCACGATAACGTTCACCGCCAGCGATGCGGGCTGCGGGGTCAACCATACCACTCTGTTCGCGAGCTTCGAGGGCGGGTCCTACTCGGAGTGGGGTGAGCCCAATGAGGGGGACTCGGGAGCCTTTGAGTTCGGCGCCGTTGCCGGTGATGGGTTATACAGCTTCTACACGAGGGCGCTCGACCTAGCCGGTAACGAGGAGGCCCCTCCAGCAACACCGGACACCGTAACGATCGTCGATAGCGTCCCCGCAAGCTCGTCCTGCACGTCTCCGGCCTACTCCACGGTGGGCACGATAGATGTTGATTTCCTGGCATCCGACCAGAGCTCGCAAATCGCCTCGACAAGACTTTGGTATCGCATCGGCGATGGCGACTTCCAGGATTCGGGCCTTTCATTGGCCGGAACGTCGGGAACGTTTGAGTTTCCCTGCTCATCCGGGGAGGCGCAATATGCGTTTTATACAACGGCGACCGACGCTGCTGGCAATCAGGAGTTGCCCCCAGCCGGCCCCGACGCAACCTGCACATTCGACGCCACGGCGCCTCAATCATTATGCACTTCAGCCGACGTCGCAAACGAGACGCCGGTCGCGGTCGGGTTCGAGGCAGCAGATTCTCTCTCCGGCGTTTCCGAGACCGAACTGCTGTTCAGCTTCAATGCCGGTGATTGGGAGCATTCAGGCCTCTTCACGACGGGAACGTCAGGCAGCTTCTCGTTCTCTCCTCCCTATGGCGCGGGGACATATCGGTTCGTGACGGTCTGTGCGGACCTTGCTGGCAACGTTGAGGAGACCCCTGCGGCCGCCGACTGCTCGACCTATTTCGATGAGGATATGCCCCTTTCGAGCTGCTCCTCCGCGGCGGCTACGACCGAGACGAGTGTTCTTGTGTCATATACTGCAAGCGGCGGCGTGAGCGGGCTGCAACAGGTAGAGCTCTGGTCCGTGTTTGAGGATGGCGACGCACAGGATAGCGGGCTGGTAGCGGACGAGGCGGCAGGAACGTTCGAGTTCGCGGCCGAGCTCGGAGACGGCCATTACGGGTTCTTCACCATCGCCATTAACAACGATGAGACCCGCGAGCAGGAGCCTGCAAGTCCTGACTCGGTAACGCTCGTTGACACGACGTCTCCGAACACAACCTGCGATGCGCCTCAATATGCGACCCTCTCCTCGATCACGGTCGGGTTCTTCTCTAGTGATGCGCACTCGGCGATTGCAGGCGCCTCGCTTTACTACAGAATGGATGGTGGTGCGTGGGTTCTGTTCGAGACCCTCGAGGGGACCCCGTCCGGTGCATTTTCGTTTGACTTTCCGGGGCCGGAAGGGACTTATGCATTCAGCGTCGTGGCGGTTGATGCTTTGGGCAACGCCGAATCGCTGGGCGCAGCTTGCGCAACGACCATCTATGACGTTACTGCACCCGTGTCCACGAGCGACTCGCCGGACTACGTGAGCGAATCAACTATCGCCATTCAATACGAGGCGTCGGATAACATCGCTGGCGTCGCGCTCGTTGAACTTTACTACCAGTTTGGGGACAGCGGCTGGACGTATTCTCAAAGCAAATCCGACCCAATCGGCGCCTTCGAGTTCGGCCTCGCGACCCAGGAGGGAACGTGGGGGTTCGCCGCCGTGGCTCAGGACCCGGCTGGCAACATTGAGCAGATTCCAACCGAGCCTGAGACGCTCACGGTGGTCGATTGGACGGCGCCTGTCGTTACGGTTTCAACCCTCGCATGGGCAAGCGCCGGCACGCTAGATGTCAACTTTGATGCGACGGACTTGGTGTCCGGCTTCGCTGGCGCATCGTTGTGGTATCAATTCGATGAAGGCGACTGGCACGCGACGGAGATCGCTTGCGGGCCGGAGAGCAGCACCCTACAGTTTGATTTTAACTCCGGCGAGGGGGCTTACGATTTCTGGGTCGAGGTCAAAGACCTCGCTAGCAACTCGAACGGCGATCCCACGCATTCCCTTTCGGGCACGACGTTCGACGCGACACCGCCGAGCTCGAGCTGCGTTGCGCCAGAATATGCCACGCAGTCGCAGATCGAGGTCCTGTTTGAGGTGGAAGATGCGCTTTCCAGCCAGGTCTTCACAAAGCTGCAATACAGCCTAGATGGCGGGCAATGGGTGGTTCTGCCCGGCGTCGAGGAGGGGTTTGACGGCAAGTTCAGCTTCAAGACGCCGGCCGATGGCGGTTACGTTTTCAGAACGCTCTCGACTGACGTTGCGGGGAATCACGAGAGCACGGGGGCCTCGGCCACGTGCGGGACGATCGTTGATACCCACGCGCCATCATCAACGTGCACGGCGCCAGAGCTAGTCGTCTCAACTGCGGTAACGATTGCGTTTTCTGCCAGCGACGGGACGAGCGGCGTTCGGAGAACAGAGCTTTGGATGAGCTACGAGAGCGGGGGCTTCGAGGACACTGGCCTTACCGCTGAGGGCGAAACGGGCGAGTTTCATGTCGCGCTTTCAAGTGGCGATGGCGTGTATTCGTTCTACACCATCAGTGAGGACATGGCCGGCAACATGGAGCCGGGGAAAGACGAGGCGGACACGAGTCTGGTTCTCGACACCATTGTCCCAGATTCCACGTGTCAAAGCCCTATGTTCGCAACGAAGGCCTTTATAGTAACGTTCACGGCGAGCGGCGGCGCGTCAGACATAGACAGGGTCTCGCTCTACTACAAGTTCGACGAGGGCCCGTGGGAGGACACGGGGCTTTCCGTCAGCGCGGCCTCGGGCGGATTCACGTTCGAGCCCGAGGATGGCGATGGCTACTACTACTTCGCGACCCGTGCCCGTGACATGGCTGGCAACGAGGAGCCGCTCACTCTAGAGCCCGACTGCCGGACGATCGTTGACACCGCAATGCCCGCCTCGACCGCGAGCTGCGACAACCTCACGAACCAATCTCGGTTCCCCATCGGCTTCACCGCCTCGGACACGCTCAGCGGCATTGCCTCGGTTGACCTCTATTACTCACACGAGCATGGGCTGGTTACGCCGGCAGGATACTCGTCGCAGGAGTCATCCGGCACGTTCGATTTCGAGTCCGAGGATGGCGACGGCTTGTATGAGCTCTACACGATAGCGACCGACAAGGCTGGCAACAGGGAGCTTGCGCCTGTGACGCCGGACTGCTCGATTCTGCTCGATACTTTGGCGCCTGAGACATCATGCGAGTCGCCGGAATCAACTTCGAACCCGTCCGTAGAAGTCAGCTTCACGACGACGGACACCGGAGGCGGCGTCGCTGAGACGAGGCTCCTATATCGGTTGTCTGGTGGATTGGTGTGGATCGACACCGGGCTCGTGTCCCAGGCTGGCTCGGGCACCTTCGTGTTTTCCTTTTCTGCTGGTGTGGGCCTGTATGAGTTCAAGGCAGTTTCGGTGGACCAGGCTGGCAACCAGGAGCTTGTCGGGAACATGCCCTGCTCCACCACGATGTATCAGCCCCAGGCACCGGAGCCCACGCTGTGGGTCTCCGATGAATCTCACGACTTCGGCGCGCTACAGGTCGGCAACGTGGGGACCTTCAAGCTCGTGGTCCGCAACGATGGCAATGCCGACCTAATTGTCGATGCAGTTGAGACCAGCGGCGATCCGTTCTACTTCGTGGGGCCTGGGTCGTTCACGCTCGCGCCCGCCGAGTCGCTCGGCCTGAACGTCTTCTACTTCTCCGGAGTTGATAAGCAGATGCCAGGCCATTTGACGATCGGCTCGAACGATCCCAACACGCCGGACAAGCAGATAGTGCTTTCAGGCTCGGTATCTCAGGACGACACGGCGTTTGTAGCAGTTACGACTGACAGAGCCGAGTACCGGGTAGGTGATACGATTTGGGTTGTTTACACGCTGGGCAATCCTGGCCCTGCGGTTGCGGTCGATGCCTATGCGGCTGTTTATCTGCCGGGCGACGATACCCTTTACTACTTCCCGAGCTTCGGGACCTGGCCGACCCCGATCTCATTGACGCTGACCCAGGGCCTATACATCCCGCCGACCACGCTGCTTACGCTCCCGCTGGCCAGTCCAATCCCTACTGGGCAATACACCCTGTTCGCGGGGTTATGTGTGCAGGGCTCCGATTTCGAGCTGATAGGCGACCTGTCGGTGGCGACCTTCAGCTTCAAATAGGCTGGCGAAAACGCGTTTATGGGGCAAGATGTGTGGAGCCAGTGTGGGGTGTCTCGTTGACATTCGATTGCATTCTGAGCATCGTATTACTAGAGAAACTTATGAAGTTCCCAAATGCTAGCATCCAGCCGCTTCTAATGGAGGCGTAAATTGTGAAAGCGCAGCTGCAGAACCAACAACATACCGGGGTTAAGAAAACCCCGGTCCAAGACGAGGCAACGCGACTAGCCGCTCGTGTGGTTGAGGTTGCAGAGATGTTCCCTACAATCCATGCCGTCTGCTACAAGCTCGAGGGGAACACGTTCTACGTAGACTTCTACGCTCCGAAGATGGCAGCCCAGGAGCATTTCGAGTTTGTGAAAACAATGACGGAGGTCGAGGACGCTCAGGCTTTCGTTCAGGTGGAGTTCCACGCAACTGCCTTGGCGCTCGAAGATTACAGGACCGCCGGTTTCACTGTAGTCGTTTTGGATGGAGATGGTGAAAGGAATTAGGGCTGTCGATCAATCATAGAAGCATATCGGAGCGCAACCTCCACTTCGTGGAAGACGTCAGGAAATCAGATGTCACGAAGCGATACACTGAATGGCAGGCGACAGCAATCTTCTATTCAGTCGTGCACTTAGTGGATCTGTTCGTTTTGCAGTGCGATGGCTTGGAGCTCAAGAGCCACCCGGAGCGGAGTAAGTATATCGAGAATCCAAAGAACCGGCTTGAGCCGATTTGGTTTCAGTATCGAGACTTATCTAAGGTGGCCTACGAGGCACGCTACAAGGGGCGCCAACCCAGCGACAGCGATGTCAACTTCTACTTGAATGAGCATAGGCAGATTGCAGCACATATAGATCCACTCTTGGCTGCAAACAGGTCGGATAAGCCGTGGCACCGTAAGCCCTGAAAGATGATTGCGGCAAGCGCGAGCAAATCCGCTAGTGTAGGCGAACAGATGCCCTGAGCAGCCGTGCGGAGTTGAGCTCAAGCTGGAGGTGATAGGCCTTGTGGCGGGCAGAAAGATGCAGTAGCTCGCGGGCAAGCGGTCGGCTTATGCGTGTCCTTTTGAGCGAGCTAATCGGGCTTAGAATCGCCCTTTTGGCAAATGCCAGCACGCCCGGGCTCAATGCCGTCGGCGAGCTCATCTCGTAGTCGGCCTTGCGCCTTGACCAGCAATCCGAGCAGACCATCCCGCCCGCCTCGACCACGTAACGCGCACGCTTTGCCTCAGCAGCTCGGCCGCAATGGACGCACTGCGACAGCGAGGGTGCCAAGCCCATCGCGTCCAGCATCTTGAGCTCGGCCGCAAGCGCTACCGCGACAGAGCCAACGCAATTGCGCAGGCAGTCCAAAGCCTGAAGCAGAAGGTCATAGAGCTCTGGGCAGGGGCTTTCCTCAGGGACAGCAAGGAGCAGAAACTCGGCCACATAGGAAGCGCAGACAAACCGCACATAGTCAGCTGCAAGCTCGGGGAAAGAGAGTTCTCTCTCGCACTCCTCAAGCCTCAACATACCGGACTTGCCCATGCGCCTGACGTAACAATGGGATATGCTCAGAGCATCTATCGAGCCGCGCAATCCGCTGGGCCGGTTCAGGCGCCTCGCTACGAGGCTGAGGCGGCCAAACCTTCGGGTTAGAACGGTCAATCGTGCGTCGAACTCACTTCCGAGCACGATCCTCAGAATGACGCCATCTATTGAAAACGTGCACATCCTCAGGCTCTCCGCAAGTGAGCAGTTCAGCTGGCTCGACAGACGTCCCAATAGGTTGGCGGGCTGAATGCCGGCCTCGCGCGACTGTCATCTGGACGAGGCTCTTGCCAGATACCGGACGAGTTGGCTTTCACTAAGTCCCCGAGATGAGCTGGCCTTCCTCATCCTTGCTGATTATCCCTTTCTCGGTCAGAAGACGCACAGTTCTCGAGAGAACCCCCCTGATGTGCGACACACGTGTCATCTTATCGATCGAGGTTGGTCCGTCTGAGGAGGTGTGGTTCTCGCACCGCTGCTCCAACTCGTCAATTATGGACTGGAGCACAAACATTATCTCTCCGTAGGTTACGTTGCCGCCTCGACCCGCCGAGAACTCCTCGATCGTGGACATCACTGCGCCCCGGAGATGTGCGAACTCCTCCTCGCTGTCGAAAACGTTTATAGTCTCAACCATCGCTGCCATCCCTTATTCAATCAGATTATCGCTTGAAGTGCGCAACTATCTTATCGACCGCCTCGATGACCGTCTTTACGTCTTCGTCTGCCAGAGAGGGGTAAAGCGGCACGCTGACGAGCCTGTCGCTGGCGTGCTCTGCGTTCGGGAAATCGCCCAGTTTGAAACCGTACTTCTCGCGATAGTACGGGTGCAGATGAAGCGCCCTGAAGTGCACGGCGACGCCGATGTTCTCCGCCTGCATCGCGTTGAGGAACTCATCGCGGCTGCAACTTAGCCGCTCGAGCTCGAGCAACATCGGATATATGTGGTGGGCGTGCTGGACGCTGGCTCTTCTGGCGAGCGGCCGAACCTCGGGCATCTCGCCGAAGGCATCGTCGTACATCGCAACGATCTCGCGCCGGCGCCTCGCAAAGCCCTCGAGCTTGGCGAGCTGGTGCAACAGCATTGCGGCCTGGATATCCATCATGTTGTATTTGAATCCCGGAACAACGCACTCATAGTGGGCGAAGCCGCCTTTGTCGTAACGTTTCCAGGCGTCTTTGGTGAGGCCGTGGAGCCTGAGAACCGCGAGCTTGTCGTGAAGCTCTTCCGACTGAACGCACGCCGCACCACCCTCGCCGCACGTTATGTTCTTGGTCGCGTAGAAGCTGAACGCCCCAACCTCGCCGAACGTACCGCAATGCCGCCCGTCGGTCTTGGCCTCGATCGCGTGGGCGCAGTCCTCGACAATATGAATGCCATGTCCCCTCGCGATCTCCATGATCCTTCCCATCTCGCACGGGTGGCCAGCAAAGTGCACAGGGATCGCGGCCCTGGTACGAGGCGTTATCGCCTCCTCGAGCCGTTTTGGGTCTATCAGAAGCGTGCCAGGCTCAACGTCGACGAAGACCGTCTTGGCTCGCTGGTGCTCGATGACGTTCGCAGTTGAGGGGAACGTGATCGGCGTTGTGATCACCTCGTCTCCCTCCTCGATGCCCAAGACGACTAGGCCCAGGTGCAGCCCCGCTGTGCAGGAGTTCAGACCAACTACGGCCGAGGCGCCGAGATAATCTGCAAACCGCCTCTCGAACTCCGCGGTCTTCGGCCCCGTCGTAAGCCAGCCAGATGCGAAGGACTCGGCTATCTCGTTGACCTCCTCCTTGCCAACACTCGACCGGTGAAAGAAAAGGAAATCGTCCCTGACAGGCTTTCCGCCGTCAATTGCAAGTTTCGACACACTCACCTCGCTGTCGTTTCATCTTTTAAAGGCTGAATCATGGATTATGGCGGTGTAGGGGCGGTTCACGAACCGCCCTTTTTTTGATTTAACCGAACGTATGAAGGGCGGCTCGTGAGCCGCCCCTACATAGGCTTCCTTCATCCTTCCGCCTTCATCCTTGCTTAGCGGCCTCGCCGCATCGCTATATCTCGCCTGAAATACTTACCCTGAAAATCGATCCGGTCAACTGCGTCATAAACCCGCTGGAGCGCATCTTTCTTGGTCGCCCCAGTGGCCGTTACGCCGAGGACTCTGCCACCGGCAGTTAAAGCCCTTCCGTCAGTCGTCTTCGTCCCGGCGTGGAACACGACGACGTTATCGAGCCGCTCGCACTCTGAAAGGCCATGAATCTCACGCCCCTTCTCGTATCTGCCCGGGTAGCCCTTGGAGGCCAGCGTTACGCAGACGCAGTGGCTATCTGCCACGTCGATGCTTATCCCCTCCAGCGAGCCGTCTGCAGCGGCCATAAGAACAGGCACGAGGTCGCCCTTGACCCTGGGCAGCGTGGCCTGCGTCTCGGGGTCCCCGAATCGGCAGTTGAACTCGAGAACGTAAGGGTCGCCATCAACTATCATCAGTCCCGCATAAAGCGCCCCTCGGTAGAGAATCCCCCGGCTCTTGAGCCCGCGAATGGCCGGCAGCATTATCTCGCGCATCACCCGGTCCCGAAGCGCATCGTCAATGACCTCTGTCGGCGAGAATGCCCCCATGCCGCCCGTATTGGGACCTCTGTCGCCGTCCAAGAGCTGCTTATGGTCCTCCGAACAAGGCAGGGGAAGCACGGTCTCGCCATCGGTGATCACCACGACCGACGCCTCTTGACCAACGAGGCAGGCCTCCACCAGAATGCTCTTGCCAGCGTCGCCAAGCCGCTCCTCCACAAGCGTATTCCTAAGTGCCTCGTCAACGTCGTCCTCGGTTCGGCAGACGAAGGCGCCTTTGCCGGCGGCGAGCCCATCCGCCTTAATCACAACCGGCAGGCCCTTCTCATCCACGAACGAGATGGCATTCCTGAAGTCATCAAAGACCCAGTAGCTCGGAGTTGGTATCCCACAGTCGGCCATGAACTGCTTGGCGAAGACCTTGCTCGACTCGATCGCGGCGGCCTCCTTGGTGGGGCCAAACACCGTAAGGCCCTCCGACTGGAGAGCGTCCGAAAGGCCCATGGCGAGCGGCGCCTCAGGCCCAATTATCGTGAGGTCTATGCGATGCTCCTGGGCGAGGGAGACGATGCCTTGGATGTTGGCCGCATCTTCGGGCAGGTTCCGTGCGATGGCCTCTGTCCCGGCGTTTCCGGGCACACAGAAAAGCTCATCCACTAGGGGGCTTTGCCTGACCTTCCAGGCGATCGCATGTTCACGCCCGCCGCCGCCAACGATCATTACCCGCATAAACGACTCCGGAAGGCTGAATTATGCATTATGAAGGATGAGTCATACATTAGAGCACTTTCATCCTTCATCCTTCCGCCTTCATCCTTTGACAACTTCAGTGCAAAAAGTGCCGCATCCCCGTGAAGACCATCGGTATTCCGAGCCGATTACAGGCGTCAATCACCTCCTGATCGCGCTTGGAGCCGCCCGGCTGGATGATCGCCGCAATTCCGGCCTTGTGCGCCTCCTCAACAGAATCGGCAAACGGGAAGAACGCGTCGGACGCAAGCACCGCGCCCTTAGCCTTCTCGCCAGCGTTCCCTATCGCTATCCTCGCCGCGTCCACCCTGTTCGTCTGCCCCGCACCGATCCCGGCCGTCACGCCGTCCTTGGCGACAACTATCGCGTTTGACTTCACATGCTTGCACACGGTCCAGGCGAAGCGAAGGTCGCCCTCTAGCGCCTCGTTTGGTTCAGCCTCCGTAACAGTCTTAAGGCCGGTCTCGTTAAACAAGTCCGCATCAACCGTCTGGATCAGAAAGCCGCCCGGCACGGTCGTGTGAACGAACTTGCACGAACCCCTCCCGAACCCGGCAGGAAACTCAAGAAACCGCCTGTTTTTCTTTTTTATGAGCAGATTGAGCACGCCCTCCTCGTAACCCGGGGCGATGAGTCCCTCCACGAATGTTGTCGAGTGCACAAGCTCGGCCGTCGCCATATCGATAGGTCTGTTACAGGCGATTATTGATCCGTATGCGGAGATGGGGTCCGCTGCAAGAGCGCGCTCGTAGGCCTCGTCAAGGCGCTCTCCAACAGCGGCTCCACAGGGGCTGCGATGTTTAATAATCGCCACGGCTGGCCTGTCAAACTCCACCGCGAGGTTGAGAGCCGCCAGGATGTCAACGATGTTGTTGTATGAAAGCGCCTTGCCCGAGAGCTTCTGTGCACCAAGAACGGCGCTTACATCTTCCAGCGCCCCGTAAAGCGCCGCTTTCTGATGCGGATTCTCGCCGTATCTGAGCGTCGCAAGCTTCCTCAACGAGAGCGAGAGCGACTGCGGGAAATACTCATCTTTGCCCGACGTCAGGAGCTCCAGATACGACGCAACCGCGGCGTCATATTGCGAGGTCTTCTGGAAAACCTCGATCGCCATCCTCGTGCGCATCTCGAGCGAGCAGGCGCCGGCATTGCTCTCGAGCTCCGCGGCAACAGAGTCGTAGAACTTAGGCCCTGGCACGACCAGCACATCCCGAAAACTTTTCGCAGCAGCCCTCGCCATTGCCGGACCACCTATGTCGATGAGCTCCGTCGTCCTCTCGAGGTCGAGGCACTCATCCCTCGCCTGGCCGAAGGGGTAGAAGTCAGCCACAACCATGTCGATGGGGCTTGCGCCCAGCTGCGCAAGCTGCGACAGGTGCTCTGGAACGTCACGCCTGGCCAAGATGCCAGCGTGGATTTTGGGATGGAGCGTCTTGACGCGGCCGTCCAATAGCTCGGCAAACCCGGTTATGTCCTCCACGAGAGTCACCTCAAGCCCAGCGGCATTGAGTCTTGCCGCGGTGCCGCCAGTCGAGATAAGTTTCACACCCAGCCTCGCCAATCGACGGCAGAAATCCACGATCCCATCTTTGTTGAACACGCTGACCAGCGCAACGCTAACATCTCTCATTCCCATTACCTTTGCACCTATTTGTTTGTAACCGAAAGCTCCCCAGACAACATTACGACCGCGATCGCAAGGTCGCCGTCATGGCTCAACGAAACTGCGATGTTATCGGACGCAAACCTGCACGAGGCGCGGCCCGAATCGCGAATTGCGGGCACACCTCCGCCTCCGAGAACAACCTCGAACGAGCTCAGCGGCAGCCCACGGACTCCTGCGGACGAAAACGCCTTGAACGCCGCCTCCTTCGCCGCAAACCTCGCTGCGAGGTGAGGATAAGGATCGCTTTTTGTGAACGAATACTCAACCTCGCCCTTCGAGAAATAGCGGTTCAGGAAACGCTCGCCGCGGCGCTTGGCGATCTCCCGCACCCGTGAGATTCTCACAATATCAACGCCGACTGCGCCCACTCTCCTGAGATCGCCCCTGATTGAAACATCGTTAAGCGGTTCGCGAAGGAACTGGTCAGACACCATCCGCTTCTCCGTAAAACACCTTGCTGGCCGCCTTGTCTTCTTCGCCCGCGAGTTGCGCGTCGTCTCGTGCATAGAAGACCACGCCGACACGTCGGATGTGGTCACGAAGATCGGGATCGCCGATGTTATCGAGAATGGACAGGTCGATCGTGTAGGGCAGGAGCAGGTCATCGAGTTCATCCATGATTCTGTAAAGCACTTTCATTGTCAGACCATCGCCGTAGAGGGTCAGGTCGATGTCCGAGCCGTTCTTGTAGTTTCCCATGGCGCGCGAACCGTACAGAATCGCTTTCCCCACCTGCGGATAGCGAGCGAGGACAGATTGGACTTTCTGGATTGTGCTGTCCTTCAGGCCGTATTTCATACCTGTTCTTCCAGTTTCAATTCCTCTAATGTGGCTTTGAGCGCTTCGAATTCGGCGAAGTAACTTTCGAGAATGGCAGAAACGATCTCGGAGGCTACGGCTTCGTCATAAGTGTGAGAGGTCAGATTGCGACTCTTGATCATGTCCATCCACGCCTCGCCGTTTTCTATCAAGCCGCGCCTAAACGCCAGGCGAAAAACATCGCGGCTGCCATAAATATCGGTTTCACCCTGCGCTTCAAAGAAGTCCTTAAGCGTGTTCCATGCCAATTCGTAGGTATATCCAAAAGCATGGATCAGGCCCTGCTTCTCCAGCTCGTTCAAGTCGCCCTTCTCAATGAACTTTGTCAATTGAGCCATGGCCTTTGAGAAGTTGTTTAAGTGCCGGATCCAGCGGACGTCTTGTGCCGTCATAAGGTATCCTCGTATCTCCTACGTCCCGTCAAATCCTCGGCTTCGTTAAGCGGCGTAACATTGCATACTACACCTTCGGGTCTGAACGACAAGCGCCAGCCCTGGAAGGATGAAGGCGCTTTAATACATGACTCATCCTTCACAATCCAGCCTTCCAGAAATCTACGGCTGCCTCCATTCATGTTCGAGAAAGACAATGCCGTGCGACGTGCCCGTGCCCTGCACCCGGAAGGGGTAATGAGGCGGGTGGAAGTCAAAGGCATCGTAAGGGGTCGTCCCGCCCGGCTTGAAAATGCCCACCGAGACCTTGTAGTTGCCCTCGAGAATCGAAAGCGCTTTGTATCTCATCTCGAACGAGCCGCGTCCCGCCTTGATGGGCCTGGTCGCTTGGTCGTCCCAAAGCGTGTTTGTGCCATAGACATAGACGTTGTCTTCGCGCCATATCGCCACCCCGAAGACCGGGGCCTCGCACGGGACATCGGCCTCGTAATCGACCCGAACCGTCATCGGCTGGCCTATCTTGAACAGCTTCTTACTCCTGCCCTGTCCATCGAGAAACGTTACGCCAACGACCCTGATTTTGAGGTTACCGCGGCGGCCATCGACCTTTTCCTTGACCTGAAAACCCTCCTTCCCGTCGAGCCTGGCCACAAACCCCTCCGCAACGTAGGTGTCGTATTCCCGCAGCACGTTGCGCACGGGACCCTGGGCACGAATCTCGCCCTTGTGCATCCAGATGCACGTATCGCAAAGCCGCTCCACGGCCGCTAAGTTGTGCGATACGAAGAGAATCGTCTTGCCCTCCTTGTTGAACTCCATGATCTTGTTCAGCGACTTATGCTGAAACGCCTCGTCGCCGACCGCGAGCGCCTCGTCAATAATCAGGATGTCTGGCCTGACGTGAACTGCGATGGCGAAGCCCAGGCGCACATACATCCCAGAGGAGTAGGACTTAACGGGCATGTCAATGAACTGCTCGAGCTCGGCGAACTCGACTATTCTGTCGAGGCACTCATGTATCTGTCGGCGCTTGAGGCCCAGGATGGAGCCGTTGAGAAAAACGTTCTCGCGGCCTGTCAGCTCGGGATGAAACCCAGCGCCGAGCTCGAGCAGGGCAGAGACACGGCCCCGGACGACGACCTCACCCATGTCAGGCTCGATGATCCCGGTCGCGAGCTTCAGAAGGGTGCTCTTGCCGGCGCCGTTTTCGCCAATGATGCCCATCACTGAGCCTTTTGGAACGCTCAAACTGAGGTCCTTAAGCGCCCAGAAATCCTCCTTTGCTCCCTCCATACCTCGCCCGAACGAGAGCACGACGGACTTCAGGCTCGCAGCGTGCCCACGCCGTAGCGTGTATTTCTCGGATACGTTCTCAAACTCTATCGCGTTCAAGTCGTCTCGCACCGTGGTGAATTGTTAGGATTTCAACTTGGTCTTGCTGTACCCGATAAATGAGTCTGTAATTGCCCACAATCAGCTCCCTCACAGTATCGCGAGCCACTTCAGGCACGATTCGTCCCAGACGCGGGAATCGCGCCAATTGCTCTGCCGCCTCGAACACATCGGTGGCGAACATTTGAGCATAGTGCGGGGAGTCGCGGGCGATGTAGGCGCAAACCGAATCAAGATCGTCAAGAGCCTGTGCGGTCCACCTTACGTCAGCCATTTCTTCAGGCGTTCCCTCGCTTCTTCATGGGTTACAGTCTCCCCGGCATCCGCTTGCGCAACTCCGCGCTGTATCTTGTAAAGAAGATAGAGCCGCTCCATCGCGTCCTCAAATGAGGCGTCCGAGGGAAGATCCTTGACCGCGTTCAATATCTGTTCCTTTACTCTCATAAACCCTCCATGTTGTAGTCTGACAGGATGATCATCTGCCCTGCTGTTCGCCGGCGTATTCAAAGACGAGCACATCTATTTCCGAGAGGAAGTCAAACTGCGTGCCGGGCGCCACGAGCGCCCCATAGACGTAGTAGCTGCCGAGCGGGATTTGGCCTACTATCGGAAGCTGCAAGAAGCAATAGGGCCCAAACTCGCTGTGCGCTGCGAGCGTCATCGGGATTGGGGACGGGTCGGCTCCGAAGGTTGGGTAGTAAAGGAGCGTGTCTGAGCCCGGAAACGTGGCCGCGATATAAACGTCAACCATCATCTCATCCAGGTCGTTGATAAGCGTGCCGTAGAGCTTGATTGTGTCGCCCAAGTAGTATGTGTCCCGGACGGAGCCGAGCTCTATTATGGGTTTGGACGTTCCGGTTATCTCGATGGTGTGATAGCTTGACCAGTTGGACTGGGCCTCGTGCTCATCCTTAGCCAGGGCACAGATGTCGTACTCTCCAATGCGTTTATATGCGTGAGATGCCGAGGGCGGCCCCCAGCCACTGTCCTCTCCGTCGCCCCAGTCGAAGAGGAATGAGACTTGGTCGCCGTCAGGATCGATAGCGCTCGTCGTGAACGTGTATGTGGTGTTGACAAGCCCGGACGACGGGCCTGACGGCTGTTGTGGTCGAGATGGCGGCGAGTTGGGCTGCTCGATCTTGATCGAGGCGGTCGGTGACCACTGAGATTCTCTCCCCTTATCGTCTCTCGCTTTGGCTCTGACGTTGAAGGTACCCGTCTGCTCGTAAGCCCAGGTCTGAACAGGCTCGCCCCAGTCGCCCTGATTGCCGTCGCCCCACTCGAACGTGAACTCAATCTCGTCCCCATCGGGGTCGTAGCTCGAGGTCGAAAACTCAACACGCTGACCCACCAACGCCGATGCCGGCCCGCGAGGCGTCGTCGGCGACTGGGGCGGCCTGTTGCCAGTTGCTACCCTCACCGTGTGGCCCTCGCTGTAGGCCGACTTTTTGCCCGCATCGTCCCTCGCCCGAACGATTATGCCGTAGGTGCCAAGTGAGGAGTAAGTATGTGACTGCGTAGCCGGCCCCCACTGCGAATCTGAGCCGTCGTCCCAATCGAACTGGTAGGACACGGAACTGCCCTCGGGGTCTGTCGTTACCGTCCAAAACTCCATCCCCGTGTCGGTCGAGCCGGTATCTGGCCCGGCAGGCGTCTGAGGCATCAGCGGTGGCAAGTTCGCGCCGTAGTCGAACCACAACAAGCCGTGTTCACGGGACCCGAAATAGACCTTACTTTCACCCAAAGCGACGGAGGTGATGCAGGCGTTTGAGACCTCGTAATCGTAATCGACGGCCCAGGAGCCATCGAACTGCACGACGCCCGTCCTGAGCCCGAACCAGCGGTAGCCGAAATCATCGACGACGATGGCCCGGACATCTGGGTCGAAGACGAGGCTCGTCCCATCCTCCCACTCGCCGTCGCGATAGACGCACAGTCCGTTGGGTGTCCCGACCCAGACCGCGCCTGATGGGCAGACGCCGATGCTGTTTATGTTGTCGGACATCAGCAGGGAATTGCTGGTGTTGTAAGTGGTCCAGCTGTCGCCGGATAGGACCGAGACGCCAGCATCGCTGGTGCCGACCCACACTGCGCCGTCCTCCTGGACCGTAACGGCGGCGATTCTGTCAGATGCCAGTCCGCTGTTGGACACGCTGAAGTGCTCCCAACTCCCCTGGTCGTAGGAACACAGGCCGCCGGAGTGCGTACCCATCCAGACCACGCCATCAGATGCGACCGCGAGCGCCTCGGTCCAGTTATCGGATAGGCCCGAGTTCTCGGTGGTGAATGTCTGCCAGCCGGAGCCAGACAGGATCGACACGCCAACGTCCGTTCCGATGAAGGCCCGGCCAGAGGAGTCGAACGCCAGGGCCTTGACTCTGTCGCTTACGAGGCCTGAGTTGTCCTTTGTGAAGTGCGTCCAGTCAGAGCCTTGCACCAGCGAAAGCCCCGAATCCTTGGTTCCGATAAGAACCCGGCCGAGGTAATCGACGGCCACAGCCGAGACCTGGTTGCTGGCGATGTCGCTGTTTACCGTTGTGAAGGAACTGAAGCCATCGGCAAAGGCGAATGCTACGAGGCCAATCGCGGCCAAGAACACCATGATCGATAATCGTCTCATGACACTTATCCTCAAATAAGTCGCTTGAAAGTTGACCATAAACACAAACCAAGCCGATTCTATCGAGGCAGACAACGCATATCAAATGGCGATTGTGCTGGGGGGGACTGCATAGCTACGCCGATGCCCCGGGCATTGGCATTTGGAAGCTGCCCAATAAGTCCGTTTTGCCTGTGTAGGGGCGATTCACGAATCGCCCTGGTCTAATCCGATCGGGCACCTTAAGGGCGGTTCGTGAATCGCCCCTACACGACGTCGATGTCGTTTTATAGCCACATTTGGGACACCAGGCCCGGCTGAGCGCGGCACCCCTTGATCTTGACAACCTGTCTGATTTCCTGTATCATTTTTGTGTGGGAGGACAGTAAAATCTCCATCAGCCGACTTATTGGATAGCCTCTTTGAGCCTGCCCCGCCGCCGTGGGCCTCTCGCCAGACGAGAACGTGGGACCAGCGCCGGCTATGATGGCATTCATCGCGGATTAGTCCTTCCCGGAACTCAAGGCAGAGAGACGAGTATCCCGTTCTTGCCGCAGGCATAGCCCGTCTTCGCATCGAGCATGAAGACCGAATAGAGCCACTTGTCCTTGTCGATGAGTATCTTCTTCTGCCATGTTTTACCTCCGTCCGTAGTCCAGAGGAATATCGACTCCTGCCCAACTACGAAGCCCGTCCTCTCGTCAACGAAGCGTACCCCATCGAGCTCGTGCTTCGCGCCGCTTTGCTGCGTGAGCCACGTCTTGCCTCCGTCCGTGGTGTGGATGATGACGCCGTCCATCCCAACTGCCCAGCCGTTGTTCTTGTCAACGAAACAGACGTCCATGAGGACCGTGGATGTCCCCGAATCCTGCAAGTCCCACGTCTCGCCGCCGTCCGCAGTGTGCACGATCGTCCCGCCCAGGCCGACCGCCCAAGCGAGCTTCTCCCCTTGACAAGCTACCCCAAGCAGCAAGTGCGGCGTCCGGCGCTTCGCCTCGACCCAGGTTGCGCCTCCGTTGTGCGTGTAAAGTATCCGCCCCGACAGGCCGACCGCGTATCCGATCTTCTCACCGCAAAACGCCATGTCCTCGAGCTCCGCCTCAAACGCCTGAAGCCTTTTCCATGTCTTGCCGCCGTCGCCTGTCCTATAAAGAGTACCAAAGGTTCCACAGACCAGTCCGTTGTCTCGATCAGGGAACCACACGCCCATCAGCCGAACGTTGCTCGCGATGCCGCTTGGAAGTTCCACCCACGTCTTGCCGCCGTCGTCGGTTCTCCTCATCCGGCCGCCGTCGCCAACCACAAACCCAGTCTTGCTGTCAACGAAGAAGACGTCGTGCCAGCTGTAATCAGCGTCGGCCTTCAATAGCACCTCTTTGGCGCAAGCCCCGCTGCACAAAAGCGCTAGCGCAAGGAATGCCTGCACGATGATCAGAAGACTGCGCATCCTTCTCAACCCTATTTGCTGAAGCCACATTCTGTCCTGCGATGTGCGAGCACTGAAGATACTCCTGCTGCACGATCATGCAAGCGCCCGGCGAGGGCAGGAGTTTCCCCATTCGCATTTGGAGGGCGTCAGGGCCCCCTTTCGTTTGACGGGGCTTGAGAACGGCTCTTCTGACAGCGAAGTTAGGGCATAACCCCGCTGCAAATCCCCGACAGGGGATACCGTGGGTAGCCGTGCGTGCAACGCAACGGGAGGGTTATCATAGGGAGCTCTCCTCTTACCGTCAGGCTGCGCCTGCGGCTACCCGTGGTGTGCCCTGTCGGGCAGAATCTCATGCGCCCCATCCCCGACGCGGCCACGACGTTCCCTTCTTCAATCTGATTATTAAGGAGGCTCAGGGGCATGTTTAATGGGTCGTGTGATGCGTGTGATCCGTTCCCTCCTTATTGAAACGTCCAATCGGCGCTTGCCAGGTTGCTGACGGCGTCCTCGGCGCCCTGGGCAAAGCACATCGCAAACCAGGTGTACATGCCGCCTGGCAGGCCATAGGGCAGCGCCATCTGGAAGAAGACAACATCGGTCATCGAAAAGCCGCGCGGCATCGGCGTCATCGAGTATCCGGCGCTCATCTCGGAGCTAAACTCCGGCCAGAAGAGCAGAGAGCCGTCCGGCAGCATGATTGCTATGTAGAGGTCAACGTCAATATCGCCCGCATTGTTGGTTGCAGAGATTCTGGCGATGTGCGTATCGCCGGCGACGTATTGGTTCTGGCCGGTTGAGAGTGAGAGTTCGATGGGCGGCCCTGGCTCATCTGTGTATTTCAGCAAGCCGTTTCCGAGGAACCCGGTCCAGACCTCATTGGGGCTAAATGGGTCTGCGGCTACATAATTGCAGACGGTGCCGACCATGTTCTCGCAGGACAACCGAGTCCAATCCCGGCCTCCGTCGGGACTCTTGTAAACCCCAGCGAAGATGGAGGTCATTCCAAGCGAACCAGTGGCCACGAACAGGACGTCGGGATTACCAGGGGTAATGCTTACCCTGTTTACCCAGGTGCAGAGAAGCCCTGAGTTCAGCTCCTCAAGAGTATAGCCTCCAATGTCATCCGCACGGGCGACTAAAAGCCCACCATGTCCACCAAGATAGACCGTTTCCGGCTCCACAGGACTTATCGCTATGTCGCTCGCTCTGAAGTCCACGACTGGCTGCCAACTGCCAGCTTCGTCCTGGCTGCGATACACCATACCGCCGGAGCTGTCTGTGATTGCTAGCCACAGAATGGAGGGCATTCGGGGATTCATTGCCAGCGCCCCTGCCTGCATACCGGGAGCACCTACGACGCCACGCATCGCCTCCGCCCAAGTCGCTCCGGCATCCTCGCTCTTCAAAACTTCCCCTGATGCGATCGTCATGTACATTGTCTGCGGATCGGTTGGGTCGATCAGCAGCTGGCAGATCCCAAAAGGAGCGCTGTATAACTCCTCCCAAGTCTCTCCACGGTCACCCGACTTTATGAGCTTGCCTTTCCCCGTTCCTGCGTAAACCGTCGAGGACTCTTGAGGGTCCAGCGCCACAATCATTACATCAGGATACTTCACGGCCATCCCCTCCACAGACAGAAGATGCCAGCTGAGTCCATTGTCTGAACTTCCAAAGAAGCCCTGTTCGGTTGCGGTAAAGATAGTCCCCGGGCGGCTGAGGTCGAAAGCCATGTTGGTCACGGTTACGGCGTTACATCCAAAGCTGGCGCCGCGCCACTTGAACCCACGGTCAACAGTTTTGTAAACACCGAACTGCGTCCCGATATATCCGACGTCCGCCGCGACGGGGGACACAATCAAGGACGAGGCGTGTGTGCCCAGAACCACACCCTCCTCGCGCCGCTGCCAGGTCTCTGCGCCATCCTCCGAGATGTACACACCTTCGTTCGTCGCGCAGTATAGGAAGACATTCGGCTCCGAGTCGAAGATCGCGATGCGATTGACACGAAGCTGAGACAAGCCAGCGTTTTTGGCCGCCCAGCTACTCCCACCGTCAACGCTCTTTATAACGCCAAGGCCTTTAGAACACGCATAGAGAGTCTCCCCGTCCTGACGGTCAAGGGCGAGGTCATCTATCTTAGTGAACTTTAGCTCCTCAGGCACGGCCAGCTCCCAACTGTCTCCAAAATTGTCCGACCGATATATCCCACCGCTAAGACTAAAGACATAGAGCCGTCCCCCCGAAGCATCGCTCAGATCGAATCTCACAGACCTCGGATCGAAGTTCTCGGGCAGGCCATCGTTACGCCAATACCAGTTGTTACCCGACGACCCGGACCAGCAGAGACCCTTGCTTGTACAGACCCAGACGGCCTCTGGGTTTCTCGGATCGATGGCGACGGAGTTGATTCCTGTACCATAGGAGAACGGCAAGTCCTCCACCTTCCGCCAGGTCACGCCGCCATCCAGCGAGAGATAGACATTCCACATAGTGCTAGCGATTACCAGGTCCCGACCGGCCCTGGCAGCCGAGATGCTGTCAGGATAGAAGCTATAACCCTCGCCAACACGCTCCCAGGAATCGGCTCCGTTGAGCGACTTGAAGAACCCGCCATTGACGCCAAGGAACAAAACATTTGGGTCCTCCGGCGCCATAACCAGGTCAAAGATCATCCCAGAATATGGGCCCATCGGGCGCCACATCCCGGCCAAGCCCAAGCTCGCAAAAGCTAAACAACACGTCATAACAGCCAAAACAAACAGACAGTTTCGTCTCATCTACCATCCTCCGTTAAAGTCTTACACGTTTGATCCCTATCGAGGAACTTCTTCTATTAGCCCGGCCCGCGGGTGGGCCAAGCCCGCGCACCAAGGCTCACAAAACCCGCGCTACTGGCAACTGATCAGGAAGCTGCCAGACTGCTTGCAATTGCTAGAATCGGCACTGTCATACACGTCGTAAAACACCGTCACGTTGTTTGGCAGTTCGTACGTCGCCGAATGGAACAGATGAAAGTAGCAGCCGGCCCCACTATCATAACCAGCAGCGAATTGCGTCATCGCGGTATATAACCCGCCGGCCACTCTAAACCACAGCGTGCCTACATCGTGAGCGCAACAGCTCTCGCTCTTGTCCCAATGCTTGACCTCGAACTGGACCTCACACTTGTCCAAAGGCGCGGGCGCACAGTATGAGATACTGACGAGCGCGATGCAGTTGTCCATGTCCAGCGTACCTGGCCCGCCAAGACCATCATCCCGGACTTGAGCTGCATCCGGCGTCGAACGAGCGCTCGACCCCGTGAACGCAGACAGACCAAACGCAATCGAGCCGGCAGCAACTAGCGCAATAGCGACAAGCAGAAGTTTCTTCAACAGATATCGCCTCCCTTCTTTGCGCCCTCGCCGGATGATTCAGCACAAGATTAGCCCGAATCTCGCAATCCGGACCACCGGTTCAGGCGGATTCACCAACCTGAAACTGATATACAATACGCCTTTGGAGTTATCCTCTCACGCCGCCACAAATATGTCAACGCCAAAATTGCCCAAAAAATCAGAGCGACCCCGAGGGGTCGAACAGCCCGTCCAGAGGGCGATGTTCAGCCCTTTCAGGGCTGTTTTCCTTTCCTCCTCTGACCCTGATCCGTGGGTTGCACCCACGGCTATTTACGTTGATCCCCTTGCGGGGATGGGGGGATTCATAGCTGCTGTCAAGCACGCTGAAACAAAAACGGCGCCCAGAAGCACCCCAAGATAGAATGCGAAAACTCCTATCAAAGATGGGTTGACATTCACCAGGCGGATTGGGTAAAATGCTTTGAAGGCACACTTTAGACAAGTGTTTTGCTTAAATGTTAGGTGCAATGGAGGAAAAGGACATGGCCAAGACATTCAGAAGTGCCCGAACCGCTTTGCTGCTTTTGGCGATGCTTTTAGGGCTCGGACTGCTGGCCAGCGCGCAGCAAGCTCCGCAGGTGTTGGACTGCGGTGTAACACCGCCGTTGGCAACCTATGGCGATACCGTGACGTTCTGGGCCAACGTTGCGAGTCCTGAAACCGGTGGTGAGGTCGCCGTTTGGATCATGTATCAGTTCGTCCTGATTCTAGAGCTTGCCGAGACCGATACCACCGAAAGCTACACTACCTTGGAGGGTGATTGGACAGTCCCTAACTTGCCCGGGATAGTGCTTCCGGGAGATTACGAGCTCTTTGCTGTCGCAATCAGCTCCAGCGGTCAGATAAGCGTGCCTGCGCCATTTATTCTGAGCATCACTGACCATGATCCCCGGGTACCTGGCCTCCTAAGCCCGCCCGATGGCGCGGCTATCTACCGGGGCATGCCGATACCGTTCGAGTGGGGCGCCGTCCCCGAGGCGATGGGGTACAACTTCGAGATAGCGTTTCCGGGCGATGCGACCGTCTCTGTCGTCCTGCCGTTTTTCATCACGTCACTCGTGGTCAACCCGGAGCTTGCTGCTCAGCTGCCGGACGGCGAGTATAGATGGCGAGTGCAGGCCACGTTTGAGGATGGGGATGGCGATTGGGCAGATTGGTTCACATTTGATAAGGATAGCCGGCACGGGCCAGCAATGGCCTGCCAGGGGGCAGTGACTTCTGTGGATGTTGATGAAGGTGTGCTGCGGGTGGAAAGCCTTGTCTGGGGGCAAGATACCGATGATCCTGGTTTCTGGGGATGCTGGATGGTTTACGTAACAGATGACACCGTCATAGCTAAGGACGGAGCGGCTATCTCGCTCGCAGACGTGATGCTCGGCAACTACGTTTACGTGGACGGCTGGGCCTCGGAGCTGGGATACGAGGAGCGTTGTGCGGGAATCGTCGCGGACCGGATCGAGGTTACGGATTCCTCAACACCGTCGTTCGTGTCTGGCAGCGTTGACGAGATAATCCCAGAAGAGCGGTCCTTTTGGCTGTCCGAGATGATTTACGAGGCGGAACGCCCATTCGAGCGAGTGCTTGTGCGATTGACAGACGAGGCGCGTCTAACCCGGAGGGGGATGTCGATCGAGTTTGAGGACGTGCGGGTGGACGACTTCGCAGTGGCTTCTGGAAGCTGGCACCGCGCCGTTGATGGAGATGACTACTTTGTAGCGCACAGCGTTGACTTCTCTCTTGGTGATACCGATTGGGTCTATTTCGAGGGCGCAATCGACCGGATCAACTACGACAACAGCACCATCGTCTTGTCAGGGACGAACTCGTGGGGGCCGATGCCCCTACTACTGCAGGGCAGAGTCGTCGTATCGGTCACGCGCAGCACGGTCATCAGTCGCAACGGTCTTGCTGCTAGCTTCAACGACTTGATGGTTAGCGACTGGGCGCTTGTTGAGGGTAGGCTCATGATGCGGGACCAGCAACCGGTGCCAGGCAACGGTGAATTGGGTGCCCAGGTCGAGGCGTCGTCCATAGATTCCTACGCTGCCTATTCTGCCAGGCCAGGTAAGAGCTAGTGCATTCGCGCCATGGAGGGCTGACCAACAGGTTTGTGACTGGCCTTTGTAGGCGTGCCGCTTGCCGCGACTCTTGATGATGTAATCGAAAGCACGAAGACGGGCTCATCCCATTTCATAGCCACGTGCCAGACGCGATGCGGCGAGCACCGCGCCGACGATACCTTGCTTTTCTGGCGGCTCAGCTGCGATGATGTTGGTATCTGACGCAAAAAGTTTAATCTCATCTGGCGAGTCTGTTGCGAGTAGCTTGCCGCAACGAACAGGAAGCGTAAATGAGGGTCGGGTTCTTTCAGTTCTGTCCCGAACGTGGGGCAAAGAGCAGCAATATAGAGAAGGTGCACGGCGCAGTCAGCCGGCTTCAGTGCGACCTGCTTGTCCTTCCTGAGCTTTTCAACACGGGCTACCTCTTCTCGAGCGCGGCTGAGGCGCAGAAGCTCGCTGAGAGAATACCCTCCGGCCCGACCACTCAGGCCTTGCTTCAGATAGCGTCCGAACACCACGTCGCGATCGTCGGCGGACTTGCGGAGGGCGACGGCGACAAGCTTTTTAACTCATCGGTCCTAGCAACACCTGACGGCGAGGTATTTCGCTACCGCAAGCTCCATCTCTTTGGCTACGAGAAGGACGTGTTCTTGCCAGGCGATCGGGCGCCGGAGGTCTTCGAGGTTTCTGGGGTCAAGGTTGGGATGATGATCTGTTTCGACTGGTATTTCCCCGAGACGGCGAGGGTTCTCATGCTCAAGGGGGCGCAGATAATCTGCCATCCGGCGAACCTCGTCTTGCCGTATTGTCAGGGAGCGATGGTGACAAGATGCCTGGAGAATCGCGTTTTTGCTATTACGGCGAACCGCGTCGGGACTGAGACGGTTTCTGGACGTGAAGTTACCTTCACCGGTGGGAGCCTGATCGTCGATCCACTTGGGAACGTGCTGGCAAGGGCGGCAATTGACGGGGAGGAAGCCGGCGTAGTCGATATCGAGCCCAGGATGTCTTGCGAGAAGAGCCTGACGAGCAGGAACGATCTTGTGTCCGACAGGCGTGTTGAGCTCTACGGCCGGCTGCTAAGAAGATAACATTTGTTGAGGGCGAGACGTGGCCAGGACGAAGAAGTCAGCAACCAACCGCAGCGTTGGGGAAGCTAGGGCTGTAACAGTTTATCAGCTGTTCCATCAGCGGGCTTTCAGGGACGCTGTCAGCGTGGTTGTGGTGCTCATCGCAGCGCTGTCTATTGTCAGCATCTGGGGCGGCGATTCTGCCTCCAATCCGGTGGGGACTGTCGGGAGGTGGATATACGGCGCGTTCGCCCTGTTGTTCGGAGTCATTCCGTCCTATCCGCTATTGGTCGCATTACTTGTCTTGGCTTTCGCCACGTTGATTCGGAGAAGGCCGCGGCGCCTTTGGCTGAAGGTCGCTGCCTCGTTCGTTTTCGCAGTCTCTCTCGGAGCGATTTTCGCTCTCATCAAGTGGCCTGTCACGATAGAGGGTGCTTTTTTCGGTTGGCAGCTTGCCAAGTTACTAGTTGATTCTTTCAGCGCATTCTGGGCGATGATCATCACAGCAGGGCTTCTTGTCGTGTCGGCGATGCTAGTTGTCGGCGTCGGCCTCAGCCGTGTTCTCGGGCTGCTTCTTCAGCTGTTTGGTGCAGAAACTGCAAGGGAGCCCGAGGTCTCGTCAGAGTCAGCCTCGGCTGCACCATCCCAGCAAACCACAAAGAAACCGAGAAGGAGGGGCCCGAAGCGAGCGGCGCTGCCCGTCCGGGAGTCTGGGGGCGGGAGCTATCAGTTCCCGGGTATGGACCTTCTGGACCCGACCGGAATAATTGACAATCCTGAGCGGCGGAATGGTCTTATCAGAAAGGGGGAACAGATAGTTGAGAAGCTCGCCGATCACCGGATCGACGGTAAGATCGCTGGCATCTTGACGGGGCCGATCATCACGAGGTTCGAGTTCCGTCCCGCCCGGGGAGTGAAGCTCAGCAGGATAGTTTCACTAGCGGACGATCTCGCCCTTGCCATGAAGGCGAGGTTTGTGCCTCGTATAGCGCCGATTCCGGGTCGGTCAGTTGTAGGAGTTGAGGTCGCTAATGATAATCGCAGAATCATAACGTTTCGCGAGGTCCTGTCTTCAGACCAATTCGCCAAGAACCCTGTAAAGCTCAAGCTCGCGATCGGGACCGACATCGCAGGCCAGCCGCAGGTCATCTCGCTAAACGAGATCACACACATCTTGATTGCTGGCGCAACCGGCACGGGAAAGTCGGTCTGCATCAACTCGATGCTGTGCAGTCTTCTTTACTGCACCACGCCCGAGGAGCTGGAGCTGATTCTCATCGACCCGAAGGTGCTGGAGCTATCGCCATATAATAAGATACCGCATCTCAGGGAGCCTGTTATCAGCGACGTGCAGGACGCGGAATTGGCGTTTAGATGGGCGGTTAGCGAGATGGACAAGAGATACCAGCTTCTCGCCGAGCGGAAGGTCCGCCACGTGGATGAATTCAACGAGCGCGTCTTGCGGGAGCGCAAGGTCCGAGCCAGAGAGCTTGCCGGGGTCAAGCCAGAGGATATGCCGCCGGAGCTTAAGACCATGCCCTATCTCGTTATAGTTGTTGACGAGCTTGCAGACCTGATGCTCTCGGCGAGGCAGGCAATAGAGGTCCCGATAGTCAAGCTCGCTGCCAAGGCGCGCGCTGCTGGCATCCATCTGGTGCTTGCCACGCAGCGTCCATCCGTTGATGTTGTTACGGGTCTTATCAAGACCAACTTCCCCTCGAGGCTGGCCTTTAGGGTTGCTCAGAAGGTCGATTCAAGGATCATTCTTGACCAGAACGGGGCCGAGACCCTTCTTGGCAAGGGGGACATGCTTTTCTTGACGCCGGGCGCGCCGGGCCTCATCCGTCTGCACGGGGCGTTCATCTCTGAGCGCGAGATCGAGAGGATCGTCAGGTACCTCAAGAGCCAGCCTGCGCCGGTGCGTGAGAGCAGCATCTTCGACGAGGTCCAGCTGGAGGAGCCGATCGATTTTGAGGGCACGGACGATCCACATTACAGGACGGCAGTGGAGATAGTTATCCGCTCCAAGTACGCCTCGATCTCGCTATTGCAGCGCAAGCTCAAGATTGGCCACAGCCGTGCCGCCCGCTACATTGATATGATGGAGCAGCAGGGCATAGTGGGACCGTTCAGGGGGAGCAAGCCGCGCGAGGTGCTGAAGGACGAGGTGAACTTCTGAGTGTGGGCGTGTTCACGGAACATCAAGAGGTTCTTGGCTGCCCCAAGCGCTCATAATCGCTGGGGACCTACGCAGCGGTCTTGTAGCGCCGGCCTTACGATTTGGGGCACTACTTGAGCCGAGCTGCTCAAAGCTGATAGGATCGGGGCAGTAATATCTTTTTGGAGGACAGAGTTTGAAAGTTGCTCTTATTTCGCCATATTCAGATGTATTTTCGCCTGGGGTTCGGAGCATCTCGGCCTATTTGCGTGATGGGGATGTTGACACAAGGCTGATCTTCCTCCCGAATCTCTACGTCAAACAGGTGCTTCAGGAGTTCCTTGAGCCGTATAGCCCGGAGCTGCTTGAGGGTGTGGCGGCGCTTTGCCAGGACGTCGATATGGTCGCTGTCTCGCTGATGACGAACCTGTTTAGCCGCGCCGTTCAGTTGACGTCATATCTTAAAGAGCGGCTTTCAGTGCCTATCGTGTGGGGCGGGATTCACCCCACGATACGGCCGGAGGAGTGCATCAGGCACGCGGACATCGTGGTTGTGGGGGAGGGTGAGGAGACGATGCTGGAGCTTGCCCAGCGCATCGCAGGCGGGGAGCCTTACGACGACGTCAAAAACCTCTGCGTCAAGACCGAGGGTGGGATAAGAAAGAACCCAGTCAGGCGGCTGATTCGCGATCTCGACAGCATCCCTCCGCCCGATTTTGATAACCCAGAGTATTTCGTCTTTGACCCCGACGTGCGCAAGTTCGTGGTCCCCGACCTGAAGGTGCTGAAGAGGCTTCACGGCAAAGGACCGCTTCACACAAGGGGCGAGCTCAACTATCAGACGATCACGACGCGAGGCTGCCCTTTCAACTGCGCATTCTGCGGCAACAGTGCGCTGACAAAGCTCTACGGGCGGAAGGGTTATCTTCGGCGACGGAGCGTCGATAGCGTCATCTCTGAACTCGTAGCTGTCAGAAGGCGATACGACTTCATCAATCGGATATGTTTCTTCGATGATTCCTTTCTCGCTGGCACAACGAAAGATATCCAGCAATTCGCCTCGGAGTACAAAGATAAGGTTGCGCTGCCGCTTTTCTGCCTTGCAAGTCCGAGCAACATAACGCCGGAGAAGCTTGAGATGTTGGTTGATGCGGGGCTCAGTGCTCTTCAGGTGGGCATTCAGACGGGAAGCGCTCGTGTCAATGCGCTTTACAATCGGACGGTTAAGAATGAGGAGGTGCTCCGAGCTGCGGAGTTGATTCATACCTACGCAGGTCGGCTTCACCCGCTCTACGACGTGATTGTTGACAACCCATACGAGACGGTGCGGGACGGTATCGACACGGTCAATCTGTTGATGCATCTCAAAAGGCCGTTTACGATACAGATATTCTCACTCACGCTATTCCCTGGCACCGAGCTCTACGAGCGAGCGAGCAGAGATGGCCTGATCAGAGATGAGGCGAAGGAGATCTACAACAAGTTCTACATGCGGCGACAGGGAAGGTATCCGACACTTCTTATGGCGCTGGTCAATCGAGGCGCTCCAAGGTCCCTGATGAGGTTTCTGACCTCCAAGTGGGTGGTGAAGCTCTTGTCTGGCTCTTGGACGAGGCCGTTTTACAGGTTTCTTTACATTCTTAATGAGAAGACGATTCTTGCCAAGAACAGAATCTTGCCCCGAGCTGGCTGAATGGGAGATTGAGCCGCTCATGGCGAGCGACGAGTTACAGCTCGCGGGCCCGGCTCCGAGGATTGCCCTCATCTCTCCTTATGGGGATATATCGTCGGTTGGGCTCAGGCTCGTAGCCTCTTGCCTCAAACGGGCAGGATTCGAGGTGAGAATGATCTTCTTGCCCATCTCAAGCCTTGAGAGTCGAGGAGATGTTCCTTCTGACGCCTATTTCTACCCCAAGCGAGTTCTCGAGCAAGTCGCCCAGCAGTGCATCGGGTCTCTTTTTATCGGCATCTCGTTCATGACCAACTATTACGACAGGACAAGACAGCTGTGCCGTTTCCTGCGGGATAATCTCGGGATACCCGTTGTTCTGGGCGGGGTTCACCCCACGCTCATGCCGCAGGAATGTGCGCCTTTCGCCGACTACCTGTGTATCGGTGAGGGCGAGGAGGCGGCGACAGAGCTAGCACTGCATCTGGCCCAGGATGGGGAATGCGGACAGATCAAAAACATCTGGCCGACGAGCGACGGCCTGCCGGTTCGAGGCCCGCTCAGGCCGCTCGTGCACAACCTAGACCTTCTCCCGTTTCCGGATTACGACCTGCTCGACGATTACGTGCTCCTCGAGGACGAGCTCGTCAGGATGACACCAGACCTCTTGCGGTTCTTTCTCAGAGAAGGTCCCGTTAAGTCCGTTACTGGGACCGCTTACTACATTATGTTGACCAGCCGTGGCTGTAAGTTCAACTGCACCTATTGCTGCAACACGGCGTTGAAGAAGAAATACCCAAATCAGCCGTGGCTGAGGTATCGCTCGCCCGAGAATATCGTGGAAGAGATAACCAAGGCAGGGGAGATAATGCCGTTCATAGGCTCTATCTTCTTCTGTGACGATTCGTTTCTCGACCGCAATGTCTCAGAGCTCGACAGGTTTGCAGCTCTTTACAAGGAACGAGCGAAACTCCCCTTTTTCTGCCTCGGCACGCCCTACGGCATTACGCAGGAGAAGATGGAGATTCTGACTGATGCAGGAATGCGATACATTCAGGTGGGCATTCAGACTGGCAGCCCGCGAACCACGAGGCTTTACAGACGAGACATCTCGAACGACAAGCTGCTCGCCGTAACCGATGTTATTCACAAGTTTTCGGACCGGATACTGCCGCCCCGCTACGACGTCATAGTCGATAATCCGTTTGAAACGAGCAGGGATGTCGCCGAGACTGTGAGGCTGCTCTCGCGGATCAAGAGGCCGTATTTCATTCAGTATTTCTGCCTGACGCTGTTGCCAGAGACGGAGCTTCTGCGTCTGGCGCAAGAGGATGGCTTGATAGCAGACATGATTACTCAGGTCTATCGCAAGCAGCTGTTCTACAAGAGGAAGACCTATCTGAACTGTCTGCTCTATCTTTTCAACACTCCTATTCCTCCTGTTCTGATAAGGTATCTCGCGGCGCGGCCGTTCAGGTTTCTCTTTGACAGACGCTGGTTTGAGCTGACGATGGGCCTGGTTGTTAGAGTTAGGAAACGGATTTTTGGCGCGCCTGGCGAGGGCATTAAGGGGCTGGTTGGCAGTCGGAGTCCTTCGCACTGAGCGTCTGCGCCGGAGATTTTTTGCGATGAAAGTAACTCTTATTTCGCCGTATCTTGACGTTATCGCTTTGGGGATTCGTGGCATCTCGTCCTTCTTGAAGGCGCACGGCGTTGAGTGCGAGCTGGTCTTTTTACCTGACCACGAGTCGCTTCTGAGGGAGGAGCCTCATTTCGAGCACCGCTATCCTGATAGCCTGATGGATGATGTTGTCCAGGCGTGCTCAAGCTCGGACCTGGTTGGCGTTTCTGTGATGAGCAATTACTTCGACCGGGCCGTGCAGATCACGAGCTCTGTCAGGGAAGGGCTTGGTGTGCCGGTCATTTGGGGCGGGATTCATCCCACTGTGATTCCTGAGGATTGCCTCAACTACTGCGATATTGTCTGCGTGGGCGAGGGTGAGTATCCGATGTTGAATCTCGTTCGTGCGATGGAGCGCGGTGAGGAGTTGCGCGACATAAGAGGTCTCTGGTTCAAGGATGATGGCAACGTCATAAAGAACCCACTGGAGCCTTTGATACTCGACCTGGACAGCCTTCCGCTTCAGGATTTCGACTACGAGGACCACTACACGATCGACAAGGGTCGAGAGCACCTTGTGCGGATGGATTACGAGGTCCAGAAGGACCTGTTCGTGAACGGATTGCGGCTGGGCAAGGGTCTTTGTTTCTACCAGACTATGACTACCCGCGGATGCCCCCACGCGTGCTCATACTGCTGCAATTTCGCGTTCAGGAAGCTCTTCCCAGGCCAGGAGATTCTGCGGCGTCGAAGCAACGAGAACGTTATGCAGGAGCTCGAGCGCGTCAAAGAGAACATGCCATACATCGAACTGATAGCGTTCTCGGACGACTCGATGACGGCCGTTCCAGAGAAGGTGATGAGGGACTTTTGTGAGGAATACAAGAGCCGCATAGATATGCCTTTTTTCGCACTTGTGAGCCCGCCGACAGTTTCTGAGATGAAGTGCGAATACCTGGTTGATGCTGGCATGCATGTCGTTGAGATGGGGATACAGTCCGGTAGCGAGCGGACGAACCGGATGTATCGGCGTGCCATCTCGAACGAGCAGGTGGTCTGTGCGGCCAAGATTCTTAACCGGCACAAGGACAGGATGTTTCCGCCAGTTTACGACGTGATTCTGGACAATCCTTATGAGGAGCGTGAGGACGTCCTGAAGACCATCAGGCTGCTGCTGAGGCTGCCGCGTCCATACATTATTCAGTTTTTCTCGTTGACCTTTTATCCCGGCACCGAATTGTGGGATAGGGCGAGAAAAGACGGGCTGATAGAGGATGCAGTTAGGAGTGTCTATCGAAAATACTACCACGAGTTCGAGAAGTCGTTCCTCAACTTCCTTGTCCTTGCGCTACACAATCGCGCCCCCAGGCCGCTAATACGGTTCCTCTGTCAGCCCTGGCTGGCCGCGATACTCGACAGCAAGCTGCTCCGTCCGTTTTGGAGGCTGGCCTACAAGATTCTCGTCAAGTTGAAGCACCTATGCAGCAGACGGCGTCGAACCTACGAGCTGCAGCTGACTTCATAGCGTTCTAACGAAGAGCTTGCCCGGAAGCTCCTTGGCCAGGCCCTTTAACTCCAGGTTGAAGAGGCCCAGGCTTATCTTCGGCTGTGGGAGAGCGGTTGCGAGCGTTATCTCGTCGATGTGTAGCGGCTCCTGTGATAGCGTCTGGTATATCTTGCGCTCGTTGGGGTCGAGGTTGAGCTTTGCCTCAGCTGCTTCCCTGAGCGTTTCCTCGTGCAACATGCCTTTTATCTCTGGCGCTATCTCCTCGACTATGTCTCTGGCAGAAAGAACCGATTTAGCACCCTGGCGAATCAATAGGTTCGTCCCACGGCTCGTCTGAGCGGTGATGTTGCCGGGCACCGCAAAGACCTCTCGCCCCTGGTCAAGCGCAAGCCGCGCAGTGATTAGCGCACCGCTTTTTGGCGGCGCCTCAACCACGACGGTGCCGAGCGCAAGGCCGCTGATGATGCGATTGCGAACGGGGAAGTTTCTTGGAACCGGTGGGACTCCGGCGGGAAGCTCGCTTATCACGGCCCCCGAAGCTGCTATCTTGTCGGCCAGCTCTGCGTGCTCTGGCGGATATATATTGTCAAGTCCGGTGCCAAGTACGGCAATGGTTCTTCCCTTGCCCATGAGCGCACCCCTGTGAGCGTGGCTATCGATCCCCCTCGCCAGCCCGCTCACGACGGTCAGGCCCATCGACGCTAGCTCCATACCGAGGCTCTGAGCAGTCTGTTGGCCGTAGTGAGTGCAATTTCTGGTGCCGACGATCGCGATGGCGAAGCTATCCTTGGCCTCAAGTGTGCCGCGCACGTAGATAAGCCCCGGCGGGTCCGGGATATGCCTGAGATTCTCCGGATAGTCCGGGCTTTTGAGCGGGACGATCTTCAGGCCGAGCCGTGCAATTGTCTCCTTCTCTTTCTGAAGTTCATCGCTCTGAGGCGCTCTCTTGATTGCCGAGGCCAGCTCACGGGTTACACCCTTAACTTGACAAAGCTGTTGCCAGGACGCGCTGAAGATCGAGCCGATGTCGTCGAACGCCGCTACAAGGTTCCTGAAAACCGCTCGTCTCTCGCCAAGCGCAAGAGCCAGGGCAACCCAGAGTAGTTCATCTGTCATTTTGCTTAACCCAGTCTTTCAGATTAGCACTTACTTAATTGTCATCTAGTGTGATGGTCTCGTATTCTTTTTGGCCGAGGCCGAGGCGAGCCGCCTCGTCTATCCCAAGCTGCGGGTCCGGCCTGTGCAGGTCGGCAAGGAGTTTGCCGCCGGGCTTCAGGCCGAGGTCCGAGGCGAGGGAGTCTGGCAAAGGTGTGGCGGCATTGACCATGTCGAGCGCCGCCTGGTCGAGAGCGACAGGATCGTCCCCAATCAAGAC
>DATLAJ010000041.1 GCA_035527515.1 bacterium | reverse complement strand
TCGAAGCGTGGGCAACGGCCCAAGCAGAAAACGAGCCCGCTGCTCTGTAGGGCGGCGGGGTTGGAAGGAGATGGATGATGAGTGCAGGTACTTGGGGAAAAGCAGAGTTGCGCCGATTGGAACAAAACCACAAGCACGCAGGGGAGAGGGGTCCAACGCCTGGGGAGTGGGAAGCGAGACGGTTGGAGGCCGATGGGTTTCTGATCAGGCGTCCAGGCTGGGAGATAAGGACCGACTTGTGGGACGTGGCAACGTGGATCGAGCGAGGCGCGCCGATTCGCAGAGAAGCCGATGCCCGCCTGATGGCCGCCGCGCCCGAGATGCTGGTCGCGTGTGAGGCTATGCTCGCCGCCATCAATGCCTACCGAGATACCGACATCTCGACAATGCGGTTCTTTAGCCTACTTTGCGAGGGAGAGACATCGGTCAACGCCGCCCTCGCCAAGGCCAAAGGCGAATAACCCACCCGCTGCTCTGTAGGCCGGCGGGGGAAGGAGATGGATACGATGACCATTGAACAGGTAATAGCAGAGATATTGAGCCGAGAGAGCCTGATCCTAGATGAGCTATGTAGCGATCCGGCACCATCACCAGAGCGACAGGACGAGCTGAACGCACGACAAAACAATCTCGTGATTGCCCTGACTGTGATTCGGAGAATAGGTGCTGACATTGCCAAGGCCAAAGGATAACCCCACCCGCTGCTCTGTGGGGGCAGGGCAGGCCGACACTAGCACCGCCGCCTTGCGTGACGGAAGGATGGCGGGGGAAGGAGGGACCATTCAGAAGAGTGGCCTGAGTATGTTGATGAGATAGGAGGTAAGTGTGAAAACGTATGGCAGTCTTAGTGAGCTTTCTGCGATGGTAGACTGGGAGAAGGTCGCCAGGGAAGTGATTCAGAAGCGCAACGCGCAGGAAGCCCAAGAGAAGGGCAACTCAATAGAGGAGGCTGATGTGAAACAGTTGTACAAGGTCTACGTAATCGACCCCGAGACGGATGAGATCCTGGTGGACGGGAAGTCAGTTATCGCCAAGAGTGAGGAGACTTCCAAGTTTCATGTGCTACGCGACCTTGGACGCGACCCTGATGAGCTGGTGGTCAAGTCCACGGTCCTGTTCTCCTTTTCTAAACCGAACGGCAAGGACTAGCGTCAAGTGAGCCGCTGAATCTCAGGATCGACGGCAGCCGGATAACCGGAAGCGGAGAACCCGCAAGGTGGAGAGATGATCTAGCCCCTCAAAAGGGCACGGCGTCTAGCGGGGAATGGAGGGACAGAGAGAGGAGGTGCGCCACGACAAACGATAAGAGGATCCGCACCTAACGTGATTCAAGCACAAGAGCGCATCGGGCTACCGGGTCCGGTGCGCTCTAGGATAAGGAGACAGACATGAGCGAATTGAAGGTATTGAGGCCCCGAGGAAAGAGCGTCGGGGCATACCATTGGGTACACCTGGATGCGGATGGCAAGCCACTGTGCGGGGAAGGGTTGAGCGAGTATATCGTAGAACTTCTCCCCGAGGTGTGGGACGAGAAAACCACCGTCTGTGGTGGATGCCGCGCACTTGAGAACCATTACAGCGTGACGACGCTCCAAGCGGGCCAGTCGCGCCGATATGGGCCTACTGAGTACATCTATGATGTAACCGATTTTAACAAGGAGAAACGGACCCGCCCCGAGGTGCTGGCGTTCTGTCAGGCACACGTCAAGGCATCGTATCTCAAAGAGGACATGCCCGACTGGTCCAGCCCGAGAATGGCAGGGCTATCGGAAACCAAGCCGGGCACATGGCGATACCATGTGTTCTGCGAATCGACGCACTAGCGAAGGGAGATAGGAAGATGAACAAAGCCACAGCCAAGCGAATAGCACAGTCTGGACAGATCGCATGGGGGGAGCTTCAGCAAACGCTTAAGCGGGCATTTGACGCCGGGGCAGCAAACGAGACGAGGGGGAAAGTCAACAAAGGGCTATCAAGAGCCAGCTCGTATACGATCCTGGGCAACATGGCAAAAGGATACGCGCCCGCCTGCTCTGTTGATCCAAAGAACCCCTTCGAGTGGCTTGGCGCGCAGAATATCCTCCGAGAGTTTGGCGACTTTTGGGAAGGCTGGCAACCAGAGCCAGAACCCAAGCGCGTGCAGCCTGAGCCCCTGCATAAGCCAGCGGTAGAAATACCGTTCTAACGAGACAAGAACGCCCCACACAAGCCGCCCCACCACGGGCGGCTTTTTTGTTGC
>DATLAJ010000040.1 GCA_035527515.1 bacterium | reverse complement strand
GGGATGCGCGAGCTTCCACGCAGAGGCGCAGACCTTTTGAGGGGAGCGATGAGAATCGCCAAAGTTTCTCGGAACCGTTTTGAGGATGATGAGGCCGACGAGGCTGACTTTTCAGCCTTTGCCCGGCTGCATTCGGATTCTGGATTCGGCGAGAAGCTGACACATCGGCCGCGTGCGTTCGCCACCGTCGCTCGTTCTGTAAGCCCGGCAACGTCTTTCATTCTAATTCTTCTCGTTCTCCCTCTCTGCTTACCGTTGTCCATTTGGCTTGCCCGGCAACGTGTTTCATCGGGAAGTGCGGGGGGGGCAGCTCAAGCCAAAACCCGGCCTATAGGTTATGTTGAAGTTTCACCCTCTTTTTACGCTTCCACCCGGGCCTTTCCTGCTCTATGCGGGAAGAGGGCCCGTGGTTCAATCAGACCACGAGACCCTCCTATTCGCCCCGCGTGCCATTTTTTCAAATGGCAGCTGTTCAGCGGAACAGTCTCAACTTAGACACAATAATGCAACTTTTTCGAGAAATAGACTGGAGAAACTAAAGTGCACAGAAAAGTGAGAATAATGGCGATCGTTGGCTTGATCGCTGCCTTGGCCGTGCTGGCTTTCGCCGGCTCGTTCTGCACCGATAGCGAGAGCTGCGATACGGGGCACGTGGACCCCACAACCGGCGACGCAAACTCGACGACTTTCACCTACAAAGTTGACTATGTGCTCAGCCCCGGGCAAGAAGACGCGCCCGATGTCTATGTGGACATCTTCGAGGGTGACACGGTTTCCTGGAGCTACATGATGGTTAACACGTACGTCGGCAGCATATTCGCGAAGTACAGCTACCAAACGACGCTGCCCGCTGGAGACGACTACGGTTTCCGGTTCCGGACGCTCGGTGACATGACACCCACGTCGCTGGGGCCGACCGTAGAGTAGCCCAACACGTAGATTTGACGGACTTGGCGGCGGGGCGCTTGCGCCTCGCCGCCTACAAATAAACTGGCTCGTAAGAGCTGGCAAGATTAGACGGAGGTTGAAAATGCGGAAGAATATCTTTTGCTTGTCATTTGTTCTGTTGTTAGTTCTTGCGTCCTGTGCGGGCGCGGCGTCGTTCTGGCCGGTATTTCAGCACGATCCTGGCCACACGGGCGTTGCGCCGGTCTCGACGCCGGAGTCGCTCGAGCTTCTCTGGGCCGTAGAGGTGTGGGATTACAGTGGCGGCTGTCATCTAGTTGCGGCTGATGGCGGCGGCGTGTGGTACTGCCAGGGAGCAGGAGGAGGCGGCACGCTGAGGTTGTCCAGGGACGGCGAGATAGTCGCACGGGGACCTGTCGCTTACATGCAAGGCGGCAGCGCGGCCGTTCTGTCGGACGGGACGCTGGTCATTCGCAGCATTGTGCGCAATCTAGAGGACCAATCGATCGCGGCGGTCTCCGCGATTGCACCGAATGGTGACGTTCGATGGGAGCTCACATTAGGCGAGGTGATAGACAGGCTGCTCCCGCAGGATTGGTTGCTGACACTGGGCGCAAACGATGACATATACGCTGTCGGTCAGTTCTGCCTATATGCCGTGTCGCCAGGAGCGACCAGCGGCACTATCCGGTGGTCATACGCGTGTGACAACCAGATCAGCACGATTCCTGCCGCGGCGAGCGACGGGACGGTTTACTTCGGGACCACCAATACAAGCACGCCAAAGAACCCCTGGCTGTACTGCCTGAAGAGCGACGGCAGCCTGAACTGGACGTTTGAGCCGACGGAGGATGGCGCAGGCAAGCCACGGGCTTTGAGCTCTGCGCCGACTCTCGACAACGCTGGGCGCATCTACTTCGTCGTCTCGGGCAACGCCCTTTATTGCCTGAATAGGGACGGGTCAGTTCACTGGTACTACCCGATCGAGCGGTCCTGCTACACCAGCCCGATTCTGATGCGGGACGGCTCGGTTGTGTTCTACGAGATGAAGAACTACGGCAGCTACACCGACGAATGGCGGGCGACCGTAAGCAGATATCACCCCGACCTGGGCGGCTCTGCCGTGAAGCTGCCGACAAAGGAGGCGCCGCTTTCAAGCGCGGCGGCCGATGCGGACGGCAACATCTTCGTCAGCTTCAAGAACTGGGATGCGAGCACGAGCACGACCACGTTCGAGTTCGGTCGTGTTAACCTCCCGTTGGAACCCTGGGCCGGCAGCTACGAGCCGCTCTACTCCATGACCGGCTACTTCGGCGCAGCCGGTGGGCCGTGCATCGACGAAGACGGGACGGTTTACTGTCTGGTCGGGAACAAGATCGTGGCCTTCGGGAGACGCCAAGGCCTTAAGATCGGGATTCAGACCAACTCTTCAACATACGCCGGCTGGTCCGATTTCTACGCGAATGTTTCCCTGCAAATCAGGAATGCTGAGATAGCCGCGCCTCTTGACTGCTACATCGCCTGGAAGCAGCCGGATAAGAACGAGCTTCTCTTCTATCCGTTCTGGACGAACGACCCCTGGTTGGCCGCGATGCAGTTTAGGCCCCTCCCTGGCGACGCCTTTTTCGAGAAGATCGAGATAGCGCACTTTCCGCTCAAGGTTATAGCGACCGGCGAGCACAAGCTCTACACCGCTTTCTTTGAGCCGGGCACGTTTAATCTCGTCAGCGACATTGCCTCGTGCGAGTTCATCGTCTATGGCGCACCCACGAGGCGCGAGGCGCGGAAGTCCCCGGCGGCAACTGATCTGGGGATTTCGTTCAACGGCGACCAGATGGGGACGCCCCCGACGGTTGCTGTCTGGACGAATAAGGAGACGTACGCCGCAGGCGAGGTGCTTGACCTCTCGCTGCGCCTCGAGAACGAGGGCATGGGGATGTTCTTCGACCTCTACATAGCGGCCACGCTGGACGACGACCCGAACGGAACTCTGTTCTTCTTCCCAACGTGGCGAACCGATCCGGGCTTCACGAACATCTCGTTTCTGCCGCTTGCGCAAGGCGCCTCGCTTCCGGACTGGACTATCATGCACCTTCCGCTTCCGGATGCGCTTCCGAGGGGAGGCTACAGGTTCCTGGCGGCCTTCTTCTATCAGGGAACGTTCAACCTCGCCAGCAACGTCGCCGAGTCGCACTGGTCGCTGATGTAGGCGTGCCCGCTTGCTGCACTCTTGATGACAGGGCCGTAGGGGCGTGCTGCGCTTGCTGCACCCTTTTTATGATTTGCCAAACGGACATGGGGCGGGGCAAGCACCGCCACTACGCGATGGCGTGCTGCCGACTTCTGACGCGTTGGCAGCGTTGACACCGTTCATTTGACTAGGAGTGTGTGCAGAGGCTAACCTTCGTTTGTGCGGTTGTTCGTGATTTGGCTCAGGAGCTTTAACGTTATGGAGAGCGAGGATTGCGCAGGGTATTGGTGATCGGCTCGAAGGGCATGCTTGGAACGGACTTGTCTGCCAGACTGAGTCGCGACTTTGAGGTGTTCGAGGCTGACATCGACGAGGTTGATATAAGGGATTTCGGTGCAATCAAGGGGTTGGTTGCCGAGGTAAGACCTGACGAGGTTGTGAACGCGGCCGCTTTCACGGACGTTGATGGTGCGGAGAGCAATGGTTGGCTTGCGTATGAGATAAATGCGGAGGGCGCAAGGCACGTGGCGAAGGCTGCGGCGTCTGTGGGTGCTCGGTGCACCTATATCGGGACGGACTTCATCTTCGACGGGAGGAAGGGGTCGCCGTATCTTGAGGACGACACTCCGAACCCGCTCTGCGTCTATGCTAAATCGAAGCTAGCGGGGGAGCTCTACGTTCAGCAACACTCACCTAGACACCTGATCGTCAGAACAGCCTGGCTCTTCGGGATACATGGCAAGAACTTTATCGAGGCGATACTCAGACAGGCGAAGTCCTCTGACCTCAGGGTCGTCGCTGACCAGGTTGGAAGCCCCACGTTCGCGGTCGATCTGGCGGAGGCAATAGCGCGTCTTTTGAAAACAGATGAAACTGGCGTTTTTCACTGCACGAGCTCTGGCAGCTGCTCTTGGTTCGAGTTCGCGAAGGCGATAGTAGTCGAGGCTGGCTTTCAAGACGTGAAGGTCTCGGCCATAACCTCGCAAGAGCTCTGCCGTCCAGCGGCTCGTCCGGCCGCCTCGGTCTTGGACAACACCAAGCTTTATGTGAAAATAGGGTTCAGAATGCCGACTTGGCAGGATGCGCTGACTCGCTACCTGAGAATGCGGCAAGAGGAGACAGGAGAAAGCGCTTGACGGACGCGGTCAGGGTCATTGTGGCCGGAGCATGCGGGCGCATGGGCCGAACGCTTGTCGAATGTGCGGTGCAAGATGGCCGGTTCGAGGTGGTGGGGGCAACGGAGAGGCGAGACCACGCATCTGTCGGGCGGCCACTGTCGGAGGTGATGGGCATTGCGACGCTCGAGGGGGTCGTTCTCTCGGCCGCGCTTGGCCCACTGCTTGCGGATGCTGACGTTGTGTTAGAGTTCACGACGCCTAGCGCCTCGATGGCAGATTTCGAGCTTGCTACGGAGTATGGAAAGGGCATTGTGATTGGCACGACTGGTTTTTCTGACGAGGAGTTGGCGGAGATTCAGCGAGGGGGAGACGTCGCTCGCTGCGTTCTGTCACCGAATATGAGCCGGGGGATGAACGTGATGTTCGTCCTTGCGGGCGTGCTGGGGTCGGTGCTTGAGGATTTCGATGCAGAGATAGTGGAGTCGCATCATCGGGGCAAGAAGGACTCGCCGAGTGGGAGCGCTCTTCAGGTGGCGAGGAGCTTGGCGGCGTCAAGACGCGTCCTGCTCGAGGATGTTGCTGTTTATGGGCGTCATGGTAAGGAGCTCATCAGGAGGCAGGGCGAGATCGGGATACATTCGGTCCGGGCTGGCGAGACTGTCGGCGAGCACACGTTAGTCCTTTCGGGTCAGGGCGAGAGGTTCGAGATAACACATCGAGCAGCCAGCCGGCGTGCGTTCGCGGCAGGCGCGCTTCTTGCGGCCGAGTTTGTGGCAAAGGCAGAGCCGGGCATTTACTCTATGGCCCAGGTATTGGGGCTGGACGCACTGTCCAGGGCAGCGGCGCCGCACCCAGGAGGGACCGATTTGGCGGGGAAAGCGGATTGACGCCGAAGGCAGTTATCTTCGATCTTTACGGCACGCTGATCGACCTTTACTCGTGGGAGGACAATGAGAGGCGGCTCGCAGGGGTCGCGTCAACGCTCTCGGTTCCCGCTAAGCCCTTCTCACGTTTGTGGACTGAGACTTATCCAGAGAGGGTTACAGGCGCATTTCCTGACGACGAGTCATACATTCTGCATCTCTGTGCACGTCTGAAGACAGTGCCATCCGATACCAGTCTCCAGGCTGCAATTGAGATGAAGAATGAGTTCACGCGCCGCTTGATGGTGCCGAGGCCCGGAGCGCGGGAAACGCTTCAGAAGTTGAAGGAGGCGGGGCTGGGGCTGGCTTTGCTGACCAACTGTGGGCGTGAGGTCCCCGGATATTGGAGGCGGACGTCGCTCGCATCAGTAGTGGAGGTTACGGTCTTCTCGTGCGAGGTAAAGGTCAAGAAGCCGGACCCTGCGGCGTACTTTCTTACCTGCGATAGATTGAACGTTCAGCCCAGAGACTGCACATTTGTCGGCGATGGAGGAAATAGGGAGCTCGAGGCGGCGCAGGAGATAGGTATGAAGGCCATCATGATACGAACGCCAGAGGACAATCTTTACAATCCTCGCAGGACTGCCTCGGACGCTTGGCCTGGGCAAAGGGTCTCGCGCCTGAGTGAGCTTATCGAGATTGTGCGTGGACACGCTGAGTGAGGCCGGGATTCGCCTGGGGCGCCCATCTGGACTAGAGACCGGCGCAAGGAGACGTTTTCAGCGGGAGGATACGATGGGCGGTCTAATGGCATGTCGCAGGCTGAGAAGTATGTGGCGTATGGTGAAGATTTGTGAAAAAGTTGACGAGGGTAGCTCAATATCGGTAACATCTATACAAGGAGAAGATCTTCATGGTACGGCTCGCGATTAGAGGCTACGACTGTGTTTAATGGTAAAACATTGTGTGTATAAGTAAACAAAGGAGAAGAGAACATGACATCGAAGGTGGCTACACTACTTGCTTTGTGTGCCTTTCTGATGTTCCCGGTCATGGCGCTTGCCCAGCATGACACTCCGTTCGTTGATGGAGATGAGGCTCCTGATTTCACAGTTCAGGACCTTGACCTGGAGTGGGTTAGCCTTTCGGATTGGTTGGGGAGCATCGTTGTGCTGGACCTATGGGCGACATGGTGCCCCCCGTGTGTTGCGGCGACAGGCAGTCTGGAGAACGACGTTTGGCAGGTCTATAAGGACCAGGGCGTTGTTGTTTGGGGCGTTGACATAGACCCAGTCGGAGAAAGCATTGCGAAGATTGAGACGTTCCGGGAAGATCATAACCTGACATATCCCATGGCGTTAGACGTGAACCGTGAAACGAGGCCCTATGCAAGCGGGTACGTCCCTACTATGTATATCATAGACCGGCATGGGACAATCCGGTACGGTGAAGTGGGATATAATAAGGCCGCGGTGCTGGCGAAGATCGAGGAGCTGCTCGAGGAACAGCCTTCGGGGCCGACGTTTGAGCTGAGGCTCAACAAGATGGATATGACACCGTATATGCCTGGCGACATTATGACGCTTTCCGCGGACGTCGCGAATCCTGGACTTGCTATGCCGGTCAATGTCTATATCGCGGTTGAGCTTTACGGCGACTTTTATTTCTGGCCGAATTGGGGGACGTTGATGACACCTGTGTCATTCACCCTTCCACCCGAGATGCAGATCATCGGCTATGTTCTTGTGTCCGTGATGTTCAATGATAAGTTCCCGCACGGCTCGTTCAAATGGTATGGCGTGCTTGCGAATCCGGAGAGCGGCGAATGGATCACAGAGCCCTCAGTGGTGCCCTGGTCGTTTGGGTCCGAACAACCCTTCTAAGCGCTATCTGAGGTAACAACTACCGTGAGTCGCCCACCTCTGCACACGGCCGGGGTGGGCGATTTCTCTTTTGGACAATGGGCACTTGGGAACACGCCAGGGGCTACTTGCCCAGGCGACGGCCCAGGTCTCGATAATACCGAAGTTTATTTGTCTCCCGCCGCGATCCTAAAGCCGCGGAAATAAAACGGTCTCTTCTCTGTGCAGCCCTGGTGAATCTCTATCGCGAAGCTTGCCGGCGAGAATCCATCATGATTCGGCACATTAGCAACGCGAGTGTCATCAATGTAAGCCTTGATCGACCTTTCGCTCACCATGAGCCTGATATGATGAACGCCCTTATCGCCAAAGACCTTCATATCCTTTCGCCCAACATTTTTCCCCTTGATATCCAAATTGCCACCGTAGCAGAAGTAATGGAGTCGGGAGAACTGAGAACCTTTCGGGTCAAAAAAGCAAATCGTAACGTATGGCGAGCTAGTGTCGGTTTTTGGCTTATAGACATCCATCTCCAGCGTCCATTTCTCCGGCAGACTCATCTTGCCAGTATTGGGCATCAGCTTCCCGTCAGTGGACGCCATGATCCACTTCTCACCGCCGATATCGACCACCTCGAAATTGCCGCGGTCCAGCTTGTTGTTGAACGGGAACTCGCCAACCTCGTCCTCGCTCAAGTCATCGATCCAGAGCGTCTTTTCGCCGGATACGAAATCGCAAGCCCTTTTGCTAATTGTCTTTCTGGGAGCAGGCGTCGGCTTAGCTGGTTCTTCCTTCTTGGCCGGAGGTTCTTTTGCTGGCTGCGACGCGGGCTGAGTAGTCGTCTGCGTCTGGGACTCAGATTGCCCGTATTCCTGGGTGTATTTGCCCTTGCCCTTATAGCGGTAGTAGCCGCTGGGCAGCTTACTGGCTACTTCCTCAACCAGATTATTAAGGCACACACGAATGGCCTTCTCCATTGGGCTGTTGGAATAGACGCCTAGACCGCCGCGGAGGACCCCATCCCTGCCCCAGCCGCCGCCGTGGCCGCCGACGCCCCAGCTGGTGGATTTTCCCTCGACATTGCTCGCAAAGATCACCCTCCGCTGTCTAATGTCGATGAGCTTCAGGTCGAGGCCCATGATGGCCTTCTTGAGCTTCAGGTTAGTCCCACCCCAGAGCTTGCTCTTCCAGCTCGTGCCTCCGAGGCCGATCTTGGCGCCCTGCGCGTCAGGCTCGAACATCGTGACGGAACCTGTAATAAGCACATCAGCGCCTTCCATGAGACCGCCCTCGGGACCCTTGCCCTCCTCAACCGCGCCACCCTGGGCGAAGCGGATCTCATCCATGATCTCGCCGAGGTCCTCGCCGCTTGCGAGCACAATAAACCTGGGGTTGTTAGTCAGGGCCGTCGAGAGCATCTCGCCAAAGCTGGACGCCATCGTGCCCGAACACCTGTTGGCCTTGGTCTTGATCCGGCCGACGCTTATGCGCGCCTTGTTGCCCTGGTACGTGAGCTTGTCCTCGATCGTCTCAGCCAAAACGGAGCCCACTAGCAAACTTACAACTGTCAAAACCGCCAAGATTGTTAATTTGCGCATCCTCAATCCCTCCAAATACAGTGATGAATAAACCTCTCCATTTGCACTCATATCGAGAATACAAAAGGTCGCGACTTCAAGCAAATTATATCTTGTGGGGACCGGCATCGCTCAGACCGGCAAGCTATGGTGAGAAGCCATTGAAGGTTCACCCGCGGTCGGCATTCTCTCGCGCTGTCATTTGTTGTAATGACCGAAAGACGCAGGCACCCGTCTAGCCTTAGGTCGGGGCAAGCACCGCCACTTCGAGGCTCGACGATGGCTTATGGGAGAGCCTCAGCGCCGCAAGTTCAGATGATCAATTGTGAGGAGCCGTCAGGAAGTTCGTGTGCCCGTGGTCTTCTTTCGCGGGCGGGGCGCCCACGCGTTGCTTTCCGTCGCCGTTTCTCCATGTACATGAGCTCATCTGCGCGCTTGAGAAGCGCCTCGATCGATGAACACGACTTAGGGTCGTAGGACGCAACACCAACGCTCATCTCGAGCTCGTATCGGCGGTCCTCCTGCGAGTTGTGCTCCTTGAGCGTCTTTGCGATCCGGTAAGTAGAAAACGGCACATTGGGTGATACATCGATGGCAAGGACAGCGAACTCATCGCCACCGAGGCGAGCGATTATGTCCGAATCGCGAAACGTTTCTCGGAGAACGTCTGCGGCCTCAATGATGGCCTGGTCTCCGACGTTGTGGCCGAGGTTATCGTTAATCCACTTCAGACCATCGAGGTCAACGAAGACGAGGCGCAAGCCTTCCTGGGTGCGTTCAGCTACTTTCACCTGCTGCGAGGCAAGGGTCATGAAGCCTCGCCTGTTCTTGAGGCCAGTTAGCTGATCTATAAGTGACATCTCTTGAACTTTTTGGAGAGCGAACCCAAGATTGTCCTCTGCTTGCTTACGTTCAGTGATGTCGTTGCCGATGCAGAGAACCTCCCAGATCTCGCCGCGGCTGTCATATATTGTCTTATTAGTCCAGGAGATCCACACCCTCGAGCCATCTTTGCACACGTTTTCGTTCTCATTGTTGACGTATCGTTCGGGAGTTACGCCGATGTCCTCGATCATCGCCGCAAGGTTCCGCCCCGACAAATCGGTTTGGGGGACTATCCACCCGATCGTATTTTGGCCGATAAGCTCATCCTCCGAGTATCCAAAAAAGTCCAACCCGAACCTGTTCATGTAGATGATCTTCCCGCCGGGAGACATGCGCATCACAACGCTGTTGGCGTTTTCAACGAGTTCTTGATACTTGTCTTCAGACTCGTGAAGGGCAGTTTCGGCATCATGGCGACTGTGGATTATCCTGTCGGCGTAAGCGCTGAAGCCGATGATTATCCCAGCCGAAAGGCAACGCATCCAAAGCTGATTAGGGTTTGTTGGAAACAGATGGTCAGCAAGCTGCCCGTGGTAGAAAATGTAGGCGTCGAGCAGCGATTCCCCGACCCATAGGCCGAGCGACAGCCACAATCCGATTATCAGCATGCGCTCCCTCATAGGCACACCCCTCTTAGGAGGGCTTCCCGAGCTTATTCAACATCGCTCTTGCCTCAGCATGAATGAAGACCGCCAAGTGCAACCACCCTCGATATGTGCCCACATCGCCAAGATTCCGATGACCAGCTCATGCTCAAAGTATCGGAGAATCTGGCGATTCGTTTAGCAAAGCTGGAGATTCGTTCGCTTTAATAGTTCTACCTAGCGCCAGATTGAGACAAATGAGATAGAAGCACCCGCCCAGAGCTGGGCGCCATGAGCTTACATCGCAAATCCGTCAGGATTTGACATCTGACACCGCTTTCGTAAGCTTTGCTCATCATGAGGAAGGCACGCGTCTGATGCGAAACACAGCCACTGTCCTTGGAATCTCGATAGACGTTCTGACGCTCAACATGCTGCTTGACGCGATCGAGCGTCTCGCGTCATCATCTGGCAAGAGCCATCAGATCGCTTACGTGAACGTTGATTGCGTCAACCAGTATTATCGCAATTCTGCGTACAAAGAGGCGATTGACGGGGCTGACCTGGTCTATGCTGATGGGATGGGGGTTGTCTGGGCCTCGAAACTGTTTGGCACCGCTCTCCCTGAAAGGCTCACTGCGGCGGACTTCTTTGACAAGGTCTGCGAGTTGAGCGAACGGAGGGGGTTTAGGCTTTTTCTGCTCGGCTCCGAGCCCGGCGTTGCACAGATTGCGGCGGAAAAGCTTCACGGCCAGTTCCCGAAACTCCAGATAGTCGGCACAGAAAGCGGCTTTTTCGACGAGGCGCAGGAGATCGCTTTGATCTCACGAATCAAGGCTGCAAAGCCCCATATTCTGCTCGTGGGTATGAGCGTCCCGAGGCAGGAGGTCTGGATCAGGCGGCATATCGACAGTTTGAACGTTCCGCTGTGTTGGGGCGTGGGCGCCCTTCTGGAATACGTTTCAGGGAGGACAAGCCGCGCTCCAAAGTGGATGCGCAACAGCGGCCTGGAGTGGTTATACCGGCTGATCCTCGAGCCATCACGACTCTGGAGGCGCTATCTGGTTGGCAACGTCAGGTTCGCGCTCCGGGCGTTCCTTCTCGTCATAACAGACGTTGCCGCCTTCTCGCTCTCCTGGATAGGCGCCTACTTCATCAGGGCTGGGCTGACCGACGCCTTTGGCGTCCCCATCAATCCGATTGCCGGCTACATCGTGGCGCTGCCGCTGATGGTCTTCTTGTGGGTCATGACCTGCCTCTTCTTTGGACTCTATCGGCGCCCCAGCGAGACCAGACGGTTCGCCGAGTTCGTCTCAATCCTCAAGGTAACGATTCTAGCATCCCTCATCGTTTCGGCCACCTCGTTTATGTTCAAGGGCTTTGACTTTGGCCGCGCAGTTGTTCTTATCTCGGTTTTTCTGAACTTCATCGCCCTGACGACCTCGCGACTCATCGCAAGGGCTATCGACAAAAAACGTGGGTAAAGCTGTGGACAACCTGGAGAATGCGACGTGTCGATTTGGTTAATGGATCGAAGCCTAACTGTGAAGGTGGGGCTAATGTTGTGTGCATGTTTGCTGGTAGGTTATTCCCTTTCGGCCCTTGCGAGCGCCGAGCCGCTCTTGATCAACTACACATCGTGCAATGCGATGAACTGCCTTGCGGTCGATGACGGCAAGGTCTGGGTTGGTGCAGAGGGCGGTCTCTTGTGTTTTGATCCAGAAACCGGCGAGAAGTTGAAGTTCACGCCCGCCGACTCACATGGGTCCTGTCGAATAGCGGACATTGCCATCGACTCTCGAGGCGTCTTATGGGCTTCCCACGAAACCCGTTATGGTAACTCCACGCCCGGCCTACTGGAGTTCGATGGGATTGAGTGGCAGCCAGGGTACTCCACAATGAACGTCTATAATATTGCTGCGGACGAGCTAGGCTACGTGTGGTTCTTGTACGGGGCAGACATGATCCGGCTTGACGGAACTTCTTTCCGAAGTTGGAGCCTGCCATATCATCCGTCTGCCCCTCAGCTCTACGATTCGGCGCTGGATGCGTCGCATGGCAAAGCCTGGTCGATTATCCGGGAGAGAGTATATACATTCGATGGTTTTGATGTTGCGGTTACCGGCACGCCAACCGGGGACTGGTGGCCCCGTAATGGAGTAGCGGCGGACAGGCAAGAGGGGGTGTGGTTGGGGAAAGGGACCTCTCTGTGGCATTTCAAGGGCGGGTCGTTTCAGGAATTCGAGCTGCCGCCAGAGAGCCCGCTCCCAGGGATTGGGTTGCTTCGGGTGGACTACAACAACACAAAATGGTGTATGAACAGCCGGGTGTATGGGTATGGATTAAGCTTCGCTTGCCTGTCCGAGAACAGAACATGGGGGGCTTACGGGGACCTTCCGATCCCGGCGCGGTATTTCCTAGATGTTCGGTTCGGAAAGGACGGCAAGTCTTGGATAATGGCAGACACAGCGATCAGGAACGACCGGTCGGGCAAAGCGACTCCTGAGATTGAGCCGTCGCTTCTGCGCTATGATGACCGAGGGCTCGAGGCGTTCTGGGCTTCAGACCCGTTGCCGGCGAGCTTGGTGTCGGACCTTTGTATTGACGCAGGAGGGACACTCTGGGTGGCGGGGGACTGGATAGACTATACACACTACGATCCCTATGCATCCTACCTTTGCCGCTGGG
>DATLAJ010000039.1 GCA_035527515.1 bacterium | reverse complement strand
TGGATGCGGCGATCGTTGATCCGATGGACAAACAGCTCATGGCGCTCGTCTATGCGACCGAGGCTCTTCTCGGCCGTGACGAGTTCTGCACGGAATACCTCTCCGCCGCCCGCGAAGGGAAGTTCGAGGTCTGACGCGAGTCAGGAGTTCGAGGTCGGAGCGCGGAGTGTGCAATGGGCGGCCTGGAATTCAGGCCGCCCATCCTTAATCCGCTTAGCAAAGCGACTGGGCGATCTTCACAGCCTCGTCGAGGCTGAGCCTGATGCCACCTAGTATGTAGCTCATACCGTCGGCTTCCCATGTAAGGGAGTTCTGCCCCATGTCTTCCTCGATCCACGCCGCCGGCTTGCCGTTGAGTGTAATGGCTCGGATCGGCGCATCGGTGCTCATCGTTATGCCCGTTACCACTGACTTTGATGTGATCCCTTGAGGCGACCTCGTAACCGGAACACTCTTGGTCCCAACTGGATTCTGTACAAGGACTATGTCGCCGGCTGTGAAGCTGGCATACCGGAGCAGCAGCGCCTCCGATGGTGTGACCAGCGCTTCGACAAGTAGATATCCAGGCGGCAGATATTCCGGCTGCTTGAACTCAGTGCTGGACACGGATTCCTGTGCCAGATCGAAGGAAGGATAATAGCGGACCGTGGGGTCCGCCCCTTCCGGCACATTGCCCCCAAATGCTGCGATGGGGGTCTGAACCAACCACATCCGCACATTCGTTGTGCTCGGGGGTGGCGTGCCCTGCGGCTGCATCGGGGCCTGTTTTACCGTCGTATGCTCCCCAACCACTAGACTGCGCACATAACTGTCCAAGTTCATGGCGGCTGCGGGCAATGTGCCCGGCCATATGAGAGGCAGCGCAACAACTGCAAAAAGAACAGCCAGCGCCGTGACCGCAGGCAGCGGCCTCCAGACGTAAGTTTGAAATGCTTTCATGACGGCCTCCTTCTGATTCTGTCGTCGTATTCTCTTCAGTTCCCGCGCGTCTATTCCATGGAGAAGACGGTTTCTGAGCGCCTGCCGAATCCGACTCTCGCCACTGAAGTCAGCGTCCGCCAACATGCGGGCAATGGCCCGCTTATCACATTCCTCTGCATCGGTCGGACCGGTCTTTCTGCCGCTCAGTATCTCGTCCAGTTCACGGCTGAAGCGGTCTGCCTGGTTTCTCTCGCTCATAGGTCTTCCTCCGTGCATAGTTCGATTCGCAATCGTCCTATCGCCCGAGACAGGATCACGGCCACATTGCTTTCCGTCAGCCCGCACAGTCGTGAGATAGAGCGATTGGTGAGTCTAGCGGCAAACTTCAGAGCGATTATCTCACGCTCTCGATCGCTCAGACTCGAAACAGCCGTCCGCAGGCGGTCAAGCGTCTCATTACGAATTGCGACGTCTTCGGGCTGAGGAGCATCGCTTGCCTGATCACGCAGCGCGTCCAGTGGCAGCCAGCGGTAACGCATTCGGCTGCGAAGATGGTCGGTAACTGCGTTCCGGGCGATAGCAAAAAGCCAATCGGCGAAAGGCGCCCGCTCCGGACGGTAGCCCTTGATCTTGATCAGGGCTTTCTCGAAGATCTGAGCAGTGATGTCGTCTGCCGCTTCGGCATCCCGGACATGATATCGGATATAGCTGAAAACGCGCGGGAAGTAATGGTCGTAGATGGCGGCAAAGGCGCTCGGCTCGGCCTTAGCCTGGGCGATCAATGCCTGCTCCTCCACCAATGCCATGACATTCATGTCCTCGGATACCTCCGTGCAAGACTCCTAGGTGTCTCCAGTATCAGGTACGCCCGGAGAGGGGAAGTATTACATTATATCTGACGCGCCCGGCGGCGTTTGGGATACAAGCGAACTGGAACAGTTTCATTAACGTCCAGAGTCGAACTGATGAAGGCACATGGGAATGATGAGAGTCGAACTCATCGGTCTGTCCATAATCGTGCTCCTTACCGTGATCCCGCTTGCGCTGTCCTTGCTTGCGCTCTTGGACTGGACGAAGGCTCGGCTCACTCACAGCCGGCGGCGATGGTGGATACTCCGGCTTGCCATCATTGCCGATATTGTCCTTGCCTTGTGTCTAGTTGACGGCTTTCTCTTAGAGCCCAGGATGCTCACCATTACCCGCATATCGGCAATCTCCCCCAAGGTTGCCTCTACCTTGAAGATCGTGCATGTGACGGACATACACTTCGAGATGAAGACCTCGCTGACGGAGAAGATTCTTGTAGCCATCAAACGTGAGAATCCTGACTTGATCTTCGTTACCGGGGACATCCATCAGCTTGGCAAGTATGATAAGAGCCAGTTCGGAGACTTCCTCTCGAGGCTTTGCTCTATTGCGCCTACCTACGGTGTCACCGGCTTCGATGATGAGCTTGCCCTCAACGAAGGATCATTCGGTAAGCTGCATCTGGTGAACGACTCGGGTGCCGCCCTGTCGATCCGAGGAACAGCAGTCCATATCAAGGGCTTACGAGCGTCAAAGCGACCTCAGGCGAATTCGTTGAGTCTTGTTCTGATGCATTCGCCGGATGGTATACCTAGAGCCGCGAGAGAACGCCGATTGGTGCTTTGCCGGCCATACCCACGGGGGACAAGTGCGTCTTCCATTCTGGGGCGCGATAGTGACAGCAGCCAGTACAGGCAAGCGATATGAGTATGGGCGGTATAGAATCGGGGAGACGAACGCCTTTGTATCTCGCGGCATCGGCCTTGAGCCACCCCCTGCTCCTCAGGTCCGATTTCTCTGCCCGCCGGAGATCGTAGTGCTTACCCTGAAAAGGTAGAGACTTGACCATGCTTGCGTGTTGAATTCCGCCGATGAACCTGGTATAATCTCCCTGGTGTGGGGCAGTGGCTCAGTTGGGAGAGCGCGTCCCTCGCACGGACGAGGTCAGGGGTTCGAATCCCCTCTGCTCCACCAACATTATTGAGACTTAATAGTCTCTTGTTGTTCATGATATTGAACCGCGCGCCACGCTCATATTTTGACGATGTGAGCGTGGTTCTGCTTCGTACGCCGCCTCGATAGGAGCAGGAAAATTGACTAAGATGCTGAAACCAGTAACATTATTGTGCGGTTTGGGAGCTACCCTTATTCTAACACTTTCA
>DATLAJ010000038.1 GCA_035527515.1 bacterium | reverse complement strand
GAGGTGCGGATCGTGCATGGCCACGGGAAGGGCGTCTTGAGGGTGGCTGTCGCGAAGGTGCTGAAGGAAAACAAGCTCGTCGAAAGCGCTGGCGCGGCTCCGCCACACCAGGGCGGGTCCGGCGCAACAGTCGTGATCTTCAAGGATTAGTCGGCGTGAGCCCTCGGCACAGAGCCTCGCTAGCGGCCTTGCTCTTGCTCGGCGTCCCGTTCGTCGTCGTTCTGCTGCTATTCGGGTTCATCGGTGGTCGCATGGATGGGGACGGGCAGAACTACTACATCTACCTGCGCTCCGCAGTATTCGACGGGGACCTCGATCTCAGAAACGACTACGAGATGTTTCCCAGAGACGACCCGCTTGTTGCCCAGGTCTGCATCAATTCCAAGGGGTACCCTCCCAACGTATTCTCCGTCGGCCCAGCAGTAATGTGGTCTCCCTTCTTTCTCGTGGCGAGGCTCATCTCGCTGGCGATGCCGCCCGACTACGTTGGCAACGTCAATCAGGGCAAGGGCGAGCCATACTACACCGCCATCTGCCTCGCCTCGATAATCGCGAGCTTCATTGGCGTCATTGCAGCCTATCGCTTCACAGCCAGACGAACAGGTTCGTCGCCGGCTCTCCTCGGGATACTTGCAGTCTGGCTGGCCAGTTCTGCCATACACTACCAGGTATTCGAGCCATTCATGTCCCACGCGCTCTCCATGTTCGCAGTCTCAGTTTTCGTGGCAAAAGCCGCCTCAATAGAGCGGTTCCGCCGAAGGTCAGAATGGGTCCTGCTCGGGGTCCTCGCCGGGCTCATGTCCCTCGTCAGGTGGCAGAACGCTATCTTCGCAATCATTCCCGCTATCCTCCTTCTTGGCGCGCAGCTCTTCCCGGCCAGGGACTGCAAGCGACCCAAGCTGCCCGTAGCAGGTCTCGCTGTCTCACTAGCGGCCGCAGTCATTACTTTTTTGCCGCAGATAATCACCTGGCGGATAATCTATGGCAAGTTCTTTCTCATACCCCAGACCGGCGGCTTTATTGACCTGCACCACCCACATATCTACGAAGTCCTTTTCTCCACAAGGGGCGGGTTGTTCCTCTGGACGCCGGTGCTGCTTCTGGCGACAATTGGCCTCATCCGAGCCTCGTTTGCCCGGGACAGACTGGCAATCGCAATGCTGCCCGTCTTTCTATTGCAGCTATACCTGAACGCCTCGATCATGGACTGGTGGGGCGGCGAGGCGTTCGGCGCGAGGCGGTTTATTGGCCTGTTCCCAGTCTTTGTTTACGGGTTCGCGTGGCTCGTGGCGCCCGGACTGAGGCGGCCGGTCAGTCCCGCGAAACCTCCCCGCAAGGCTGTGTTCCGCTCTGTATGTGTTATTGCCGCCATCCTGATACTTTCCAACGCTGTCCTACTCACTCGATATGTCGAGGGAGAAATCCCACGAGGCCGTGCGATGGCGCTGTCGGACCTCGTTTCCGGGCAGTTCACGACCGCTCGAGATTGGCTTTCATGGCTGGGAAAGCTCCCAAGCACTATCAAGGTCTCCTACAGTCTCAAGCTGTCCTTTTCGACCGCGTATTCAGCCTTGCACATGTCCTCGCACGGCTCGGCTCTCAATCTGGCCCTGAACATCGGCTCAGATCACGAAGGCGCGGCCCTGGGCAAGGGATGGTATCAGAGGGAGCGGTGGGGAGCTATCCCGTTCCGATGGGGCGGCACGCTCACCGAGACAGTTTTTCATACCGGCGACTCTGGCCCAGGTTTTTTTGAGGTTAGAGCGCGCACAGACACCCTGGCCAGACGGCGACTGTTCCACGCATCATTAAACGAGGCGCCTCTTGGATCATTCACGGTCGGCGATAGGTGGGAAGATGTCCTCCTGCCGTGCCCGGCCGGCGCCTTGAGGCAGGGCTTGAATGCGCTGCGGATCGAATGCCAGTCGCATCCACCCCGGCCGATGCCCCCGCCCGGGTTCATAATACCCCACACGACAACAACGTGCCCGGCCAATCTGGCCCTTACAAGCAAGGACTGCGGCCAGGGGCTTGCCTCGGAGATAATCATCGACGGACAACAACTGTCCCCCAACAGGTTCGGGATCAACGTCGCCGCCTTTGACCCTGCCCGGCCCGAATCATTTGCGACGGCAACGTTGAAGTTCGGGGCCTCGACCCAACAACAACAAGGTCTTGCCAAGCGCATCAACAGCGCTCCCAAATCGGCGCTTTTCGCGGTATCAAGCAGGACGTTCGGCCTGCTCAAGACTGACCGAGAATGGTTGAAAAAAACGCTCTCGCTTCTGGCAAGAAACCGCATCAACTACTTCGCCTACGGCGGCATCGGGAAGCTCCGCATTCTCAGAAAAGACCCCGCTGGCAAGCCCCAATGGGTGTGCGACGCGCCTGTCTCAACACTCGAGCAAATTGGCAGACTCGAGGAAGTTCTCGCAAAGCTACCGTTCAAGACAATCTACGTAGCGGCGCTTGGCGAGCACGAGTCGCCTCTTCACCCCGACCTTGTCGAGGCGTTTGGCCGCATCGGTATTGATATAAGAGTGCCGTATCAGTCGCGTACTCCGTTCGTCGCGATTGGAGGCAAGTTTATGACGGGGCACGCACAAATAGCAGACGTTGTCGAGAGGGGCACGGCGGCGCTCAGGTTCGGTCAATCCCCCGACCCTCGCGACCTATGCCTTGCGGTCTCACGCATTGCGTTGACCACCCTCAGCGCGTCTAGCCGGTAGGATGATGGCCGTCTCTGCTAAACGCCGCGAGCGTTGAGGCTACAACACGTCCCAGTCGGCTGCGGCAATGTTACCCATAAGTTGATATGTAGAGGACCGCACCAAGGCGGCCATAAACTGGTATCGCCCGGGCAGAAAGCCAGCCGGAATCTCTGTCCTCAGCAGCTCAAACTCGCGCGATGACAAAGCGGCGATCGGTATCTCAGTGTAGAGCGCGCAGAGAGTGTTGGAAGGGCCGGGCATGTACAACATGTCCCCGTCCGGAAGCACAAGTGCGAGGTAGAGGTCTGCGGTAGTTGTCTCGCCGGGGTTATCGTAGGCCCCCGACACTACAAGCTCGTCCCCCGGATGATAATTCCCCGCGTCGGTCCAGATGAAGAACGCCAGCGACGGATAATCGAACACGCACGATGCATCGGCGGCGCTCTTGACATGCTCTGTGTTGCCTGCTCGGTCGGTCGCAATGGACATGAACTCATAAAGCCCCGGCCCGTTCTGCGCATCAAATGCGAAGTCAAGGCCCTGGCGCCACTGGGCGCTCTTGAAGACTTGCCACTTCGGTTGACGTGCGATGCCGCTCTCGGCAGGTTCAGGAGCAGAGAATCTATAATACATTGTGACTCGCTCGACCCCGGAAACAACGTCGCCTGCCCAACAGGCGATGCTCAGGTTGCTCTCAGATGAGTAGTCTGGGCAGCGCAACGTCGAGCTCGGAGGCGTACCGTCGTAAACGCAAGAAGTATCCGTGCGGGCGATGCGAAGCTGCTCGTTGCCGGCGTTATCGGTCGCTATGCTGAAAAAGTCGTAAGTGCCCTCTGCCGGCGCTACGAAGCTGATCGTTCCGCTTGAACCTTCACCCGACAGGCCGGAGAATGTCCATGCCTCAGCGTTGCGGCGGAACCAAAGCTCCAGACTGGCCGCGCCGGAGCAGTCGTCGTGAGCAAGGTATTGCACGGCGATGGTGGCCACGCTCGAGTATTGGGGCGAACTGACGGTGGAATCGGGCTTGACGTCATCGATGCCGGGCCCGAAGAGCTCTCCCGTTGGCGGATACCTCTTGAAGGAGCCACGACCGTCAACAGCGAAGAAATGAAACATGTCGCCGAGGCAATCGCCGCTTCCGATCACGAGCTTGACCCCAAACGTGCCATTTGCCGGACCACCTTCAAGCAGCGAGAGGGGGAAGTACTGCCCTGCAACGTAAGCCTTGATGACAAACGGCGGGTCCCCATCCTCATCAGAATAATGCACCTGAAAAGTGAATGTGTCGCCCGCCCGTCCATATCGCGGCGTCACCTCAGCGTTCGTTAGCGCCAGTTCCGTGTTGTAAACGCCCGTCACGCGGGCAAGGTAAGGCAGATGATTTTGTGCAGTTACCGTCAAGTCGAAATTGCGGGCGGATTCTACGTAAGGCGTATCGACCAGGACCTGGCCGTCCTGGTCAGTCGTTCCACGGGCAAGCCAACCGGCGCGGTCTGTCAGACACACGAGAGCGCCCTGAACAGGCTTCGCTCCTTTGCCGGTTACGCTGGCGAAGAATCCATCCCTGTTCAGCCTAAAAACAGGGTCGTAGTCCACGGCTATTGTCGATGGTGTCGCCGTCCAGACGGGCGTTACCGGGGACCCAAGAAGGTTCATCCCGTAAGTTACCCATCTGAAGCAGCCATACCAGCCCTTATTTGAACGCTTCGAGTACGAGATGTAACGCACCTTGCTCTCGGCAAAGGCCTCGCCGATGTTGTAGTGATGGCCCCTAAACAGAGCATCAAAGAACTCGCGGTCCATCAGGTCAGAAGGGCCGTAACCGGGGCTGCCTGACGAATACCACCCATACCGGCTGTTGACCAACGCTGCAACGCCACCGCCCGCCGCCGCATTCACGAATCGCTCTCCCAGGCTGTCCAAATCAAGCGCCCCGAACAGGCAACCTATCGAGTAGAGCACCGAATAACGAGGCGAATTCTTGAGCCTCGTCATATCAATACACGCGATGTACTCACGCTGCGCATTAGGAACATCAGAAAGCGCGCTCGCCGCATTGTAGGTGCTGTGCCCACAGTTGTTAATGATCGCATAGCCGTCGTCCATGGCGCCCAGCACGTTCTCCTTGCCCGAAGTGCCATCCCGGTCATAGCAGGTCTTGAACGTCCAATAGGGAGGAAAGATGGTCGCCTCGGTGATGCTGTCCTTCGCATCGCCACCCCACGTCGGGTGCTCGTCCAGTTTGCAGGCCCAGAAGAACGCCGACGTAAGATAATCGGTCGGAAGCGGGTCCTCGCCAACCCCCTCATAGGTCAGTATCTTCCGCACCAGCACCTTAATGTTGCTCAGAGATGAGGCCGGCAACCGACCCACAAAGACGTCCGGGTACATATCGATGTTATCTTCCTTGTACTCGCCCCAATACTCGTCCCCATCAGCGTTCCAGCTGCCGTCCAGATCGGAGTAATAGTAATCGCATTGCAGATAATCATCCTTGCCATAGGTTTTCCCGGACGTAAACGCATAGCCACGGCGGGTCGGGACCTCACCAACGTCCCCGCCAAGAATCACCCAGCCAAGACCCTGATTGATGTAGTAGTCCTTGATGCAGTTTCGTATCTTGGCCGGTAAGTCCGGGCCGACATAATCGCCTTCAATCTCGCCAACCGTAACTATCTTCGTTCGGTAGCCCTTCCGGTAAAGCCAGTCCTGCAAGACCTCTAGCGACGAGACGAAATAGTCCTGCGTGATGATCAGAACGTCGCATTTGTCCCGCCAGTAAAGAGGCGTTGCCCTGGGCTGCTGTTCCGCGCCCTCGGGGTTCTCAACCAGCGAGCTGACCACCGATTTCGCGGCGACGTCGCCGGCCAGTGTGCTTTCGGGCAGCGTGTCCAATGGAAGCGGAAGCTGCTTACCCACAATCTCTATCGTCATCTCCGTGCTCAGAAGCAGGCGCTTTTCGGCCGCCTGATACTGCATGGGATACACGATCAGCCCAAGCACACGATAGCCCCGCAGCGACCCCTCGCCGGTCGATACGAGCTGCTCGGCCGGCTGCGCCTCAAAAAGCGAGTAGGCGCTGGGCTCGGGAGGGACGAAGTCGTAAAGATCAGGCTGAGAAACAGGCCGGACGGGCTGACCTGGGGCGATATCGAATGCGCCTGGCAGCTGAATCTGCCTGTTATCCGAGATGCGAACTCCGGTCATCTCGAAGCCAGGCGGAAGCGCCACATAGACGGCCTTCGTCGGCAGAAGCGGCTCCCCCGGCTCGCCAAAGAGCTCGCACCCCTCGAGGCTCACAACGTCGTACTCTCCCATCTTGGAGACCGTTAGCGAGTCTTGCGGGAACTCGAGCTGAACTGTGATCCCCTCAGCAAATACCGCCAAGGAAATACAGAGCACAAACAGAGCTGAGCAAATGATGATCTTCAGGTTTTTCATAACATCCTCTTTCATTGCCCGGAATACTAAACCAAAACCACACAAGTAGTAAACAAGGCAACGAGGGCAAGCGACACGACGGATTCCTGGCCGGCAGCCGCATCGTCTTCGATTCAAGCGACAGCCTCCATTACCTCGCTGTGAAAAACGGTAACGAGGTCTATTTGATGCAGGAGACGATGAAGTAACGGACAGCACCGCATGCTGGGGCGGCCAATCCAAATGGGAGCGAATTGATGCTTTGCGGATTGCCGAATCTGCCGGACAACAGTTCCACTCTCGCTCCAGAAGGGAATCATTGTCGTGTAGGGACGATTCACGAATCGCCCTTGATCTATTGATTTCATCGGACTAGGGCGGCTCGTGAGCCGCCCCTACGTGCGCAACGTGGCTCAGAGGCATTCCAATGAAACACGACATACTCGACCTTTCAATTCAGGAACTGGACACGCTGCTTCTCGACTGGGGCGAGCCGCGATACAGGAGTCGACAAGTATTCCAGTGGGTTTACTCGAGGCTGGCGACGCTGTTCAGTCCAATGACTAACCTGCCAGCGCCTCTCCGAGAGCGCCTCACCGGCGAGTTCGAGATATGCAGGCCAAAGGTCGTCGAAACGTCAAAAAGCAGGCGTAATCTGCCCCAAATCACCGAATCTGCGCCCACCAACACAGCATCCTTTGACTGACACCTCGAAAAACCACCTGACCTGCACAGAAAAACCAGCATCCATCTCCTCGTCACAAACCAATCTGATTTGGGTCAATTTCGTTCAACTTGATTATTGGGCGAACTTATCCAAATGCGAGGTTCTGGGTGAAGCGCTCCTCAAACTCCGCTCGTCCCGCGAGATTGACGTATCTTATCTTCTTCTGAAGCTCACGCATCTCATCGAGCCTGCGCCTCGACAGAAGAGCAAGCATTGCCCCCGCCAGAGCCGTGTTGCCCAATGACTCCTTCTCGGCGTGCTCAAACGTCGGTATGAGCCCGATCGTCTCCGCAGAGCAGGGGTCGATTAGGCTGCCAAACGCCCCGCCGAGAACGACTTTTTTTACGGAAGCCGCCTCAACTTGCGCCTCGTTAAGCAGAAACTCGATGCAGGTGCGGATTGCGCCTTTGGCGAGCTGGGTCTTTCGCACGTCCTCCTGAGTCAGATAAACGTTCTCATGGAGAAAAAACGCCGCCTGGCTGCCCTTGCGTCTCATGCCCCCTGCGACAGGCCCCGGAAGCGCTCCCGCACGCTCGCAAAACCGCCCAGACGGCTCGATCACGCCCAAACGCACGAGCGAGGCGCACGCATCGATCAGGCCAGAGCCGCAGATGCCGATAGCCTCTACGCCGCCGACCACCTCGGTCGCGAGACGACCATCTTCATACCTCACACTCTGGATCGCGCCCGGCATGGCCGGCATCCCGCAGCTGATCTCTCCTCCCTCGAAGGCGGGTCCCGCCGCCGCAGAAGACGCGACAGCTCGTCCCCTTAAGAACACGACCGCCTCGCCGTTGGTGCCGATGTCCAGAAACACGAGCGCGCCGTCCTGCTCACGCATCTTGGCGATCAAAAGGCCGGCCAGCACGTCGCTGCCGACATAGCCGCCGATGGCAGGAAGGAAATCGAGCCGTGTCCAGCGTGGAAGGCCGAGCTCGCCAAGCGCCGCGACATTTTGCGGCTGAAGAGTGAGCGGCTCCAGCAATGGCGCACTATATGGCGGCGTAACAAGCTGCGTGCAGTCGAGCTCGAGCAGCGTCGCGAACATCGTTGTGTTCCCCGCGAAGACGATTTGATACACATCGGAGGTCGTGCACCCGGCCCTCGACAGCAGAGCGTCCGCGACGACTTGGACGCTCGCCGCCAGCACTTTTGAAAGCTCTCGCCTGCTCTCTTTGCCCCTCTGCGAGTAACCTATCCGCGTTATCACGTCCGCACCGAACTGCGTCTGCTGGTTCATCACGGTCGCAAAGCCGAGCGCCTCGCCCGACTCAAGGTCAATGAGGGCCGCTGATACAGTGGTCGTCCCCAAATCGACCGCAAGCCCGAGAATCCGTGACGTCTCTCTGCTTTTATCCAGTCTGTCCAGAGCCACAGATGGAAACAACTCCTCTGAAAGCGCAATTCTGATCGCCTCTGAAGGCTCAACTTCACCCGACGACACCTCGACGCGTGAGGCGCCAGGAACGGTAACGCAGATGTCAGAATGGACACGATACTGGCAAGCAAGGACCTCCTGAACCTCGCGGCCAGGCTCCCTCACAAGGACGCGGCATTTCTTGCAGACCCCCTTGCCGCCGCACGGTGCAGTCAGGATTATCGAATGGCGGGCCAGCAGTTGCATGAGGTTATCCGCCGCGGCCGCCGCGAACGACACTCCGTCTGGCGAGACATCAACCCGATAAGTCCTACCCATGCCTCAGCCTCTCAATTCTCGCTCGTCTGTATTATTGCTGTTTCAGGTCAACTCTGTCAGGTCGAAGTGTCTGGCCCAAGGGCCTTTGCACATCTCTCTCGCGCGCACTTGCAGCGTCTTCGCGTGTTTCGCAAACGGGATGACAAGATAAGCTCGTGCGGTGCCTCGATGATAACGCAGAGCGAAAACGCTGCCTGCACCAGTCGCTTCCCGAAGCTGTTTCAGGCGGTCCTCCACCTGTTCAGTTGCCGGTTTGCTGAAGTTAATATGCTGATAAACGACCAAGCTCTGCCCTCGCTCGTAGAACGCCGCGACCTCGTCGATGAAGGTGTATTTTGGGCCTTTCTTACCATATCGAGGCACACTCACCTCGAGTCCATTGTCCGGGTCAAAGTTTATGACCTGACATCCCTTCATCCGGTCGAACCCTCGTTGCCACCAAGCGTGGCGGTGCTCACGGCGTCTTTGTCGCCCCGCGTCTGAGTTGGCGGGCATGTCGTTCGGCCATTTAAGTGGTTCTTCGAAATAAACCGTCTCTGCTGGCAGGATAGCCGCTTCTTGAATCGCTTCAATGTTACGTCTGTCAGGATGAAGGTGCCAGTTCAGGCAGTCCCAAAGATCCGGATCGCACGCCCGATACTCCCGTCGATTGCTCGTTGTGTGGTCAGCCAACTTGGGATCATCAACCAAGAAGGTGGTGAACTTCCCGTCCATACCAGCTTCGTCAGGAACGAGATACCACATCATGCCGAGGCGCAGTGCCTCACCGTGAGCGTCAGCAGCACATAGACATCGCAGCAGGCCGTACTTCCCGAAATCTCCCTGATCGCAACAGAAGCGATTCTGCATTTCTTCTCCGTGTCTCTGTGGTGAAAGACCTCTTATCGGATCCTCAATTCGACCGATTTCTACGCTTAACTATGACCGCCAATCGGGTTGCTCAGTCGCCGCTGATGATGTCGCCCAAGCCGCCGAGAATGCTCCGCCCCCGCCTGACCTCGCCCACCGAACGCCGCGAGGCGCTTATGACCTTGTCGGCGAGGCGCGAGAAGGGAAGCGTCTGGAGCCAGACCTGTCCCGGGCCCGTGAGCCTTGCCAGAAAAAGCCCCTCGCCCCCGAAGAAGGCGGTCTTGATCCCGCCGACCATCTGGATGTCGTAGTCAACTGAGCCCTCGAACGCCACGAGGCAGCCCGTATCGACCTTCAGCGTCTCGCCAGCAGCGAGGTCCTTCCGGACGATGGCGCCGGATGCCTGCAAGAAAACAAGACCGTAGCCAGTTATCCTCTCCAGAATGAAGCCCTCGCCCCCGAAGAAGCCCGCGCCCAGCCGCTTTGTGAACGCGATGTCCAACTCAATCCCATGATCCGCACACAGAAAAGCATCTCGCTGGCACAAAAGCGTCTGGCCAGAGACCTCAAGCGGCACAATCTTGCCCGGATAAGGCGAGCTGAACGCCACTGTGCCGCTCGCGCTGCGGCATGCAAAAGTTGCCATGAAGAGGCTCTCGCCGGCGATTTTCCGCTTGATACCGCCAAACAGCCCTCCCTCCATCTTCGTGTCCATCTCGATAGCCGAAGTCATGAACATCATGGCGCCCGCCTCGGCCTTGACCGTCTGCCCCTGGGTCAGCTCGAGGACAACCGCCTGCATGTCATCCCCAATCACATGGTAGTTCAGTGCCGTCATCGTCCCTCTCCGCCTGTCCTCCAATCCATCTCATCGCTCAACTAGCGGACAGCCTAGAAGAGGCTGTCCAATAAGTCCGTTTTGCCTGTGTAGGGGCGATTCACGAATCGCCCTGGTCTAATCCGATCGGGCACCTTAAGGGCGGTTCGTGAACCGCCCCTACGCGATGTCGATATAGACCCGCGTGTGAAACAAGACACAGGTCTGTTCCCACCTCCATGCAACCTTGAACCACGAACCGCCCAATCAAACTATCGTTCATCGAGCTTCTTCAGCAGGAAAGCTAGATAGTCGCCGTCGCACTTGAAGAAAGCCTCGGCGTAGCCTTTGCCCTTCAATAGCCCGTGCGTGCGGTATCTGCCCAGACCCTCTACCACAACGTTTACGTAGTCATTCTGCTCCATCTGGCTCTTGTGGCACAAAAGCGCCCGGCGCTTCAGACCGACCTGGTCGGTGATGTTGACTATGCGATTGGGGAGAATAGGAGGCGACACCTCGTAGCAAAAGATGTCGCATAGGTAATCGATCTTCTCGAAGGCCTCGGCCGCGACCCGTGCCGCAGCTAAATGGTCAGGATTGTAGTCGAGCGGAAACGGCACATAGACGAGATCAGGCTCATATTCGATTAGAATATCGTCGATCAAGCTTGCACAATCGGCTATGAAATACTGAAGCTTGGTGTCCTGAAAGCCGAGAAACTTCAGCTTCTTGATCCCTAGAACTGCGGCCGCCTTCTGCGCCTCGTCCTTCCGCCTCGAGACGAGGTGCAGACTCTCTCTCAGGTCCGTGCTTCCCCGCGAGCCATCGGTCAGATAGGCGACCATAACGTCGTCTTCCGCCTGCACGTGCTTACGGAGCGTGCCCCCGCAGCCGACAACGTCGTCGTCCGGGTGAGGTGCCAGAACCAGCACGCGGCTGGCCTCAGGCCTCTCGATGAGCTTCGGCAGAAACAGCTCGCTCTTCCCCTTGAGCCCGAGGTGCAGTAGAAATCCCAGCAACTTCTCTGCACCAAGATACTTAACCTCCGCCCTCAAGTCCCTCAGCGCCTGTATCTTTGACATCCTGTGTCTTTTCTCCCTAGTTACGTGCAGATCACCATGCCTAACGCGGCTCTTAACGGTCAGGATGCCACAAGTGTGCGGAGCCCGGCAACTCTCGCCGACAGACTGACCCCTCCAGGTCGAGCAGGGCCTTTTTCAGCTCCAGGCCGCCGGAGAAGCCGCCGAGCGAGCCGTCGGATGCGACGACGCGGTGGCAGGGCACCACAAGCGGGAAAGGATTCTTGGCCATCGCCTGACCGACTGCGCGATATGCCCTCGGGCTGCCAGCTTCCCCTGCAAGCCATTTGTAGCTTCTGGTTTCGCCGTAGGGCACGGCCCTCGTCACCTCCCAGATACGCCGTTGAAAATCAGCTCCGATAGCGGGGTCCAGAATCACGGCCGAGTAATCCGGCACTCCCTCGCCAGAGAGATGTCTGCGAATCTGTCTCACCACCGCTGCTGGCGCTTTCCGACGACGGCCCATCATTTCGGGTATCTTGAGGACGAACTTGCGACTCTCCGTGTCTGCTCCAAGCTCTATCTTGTATATCACTTTGCCCTTCCACGCGAGGCACACAGCGCACGGGGGCGTATCGAAAGCGGCGAAGACGCAGCCCTTAAGCTTCGTCATCCAAAACGGGTCAAACGGCGACAAGAACATCAACATTGCCCTCAATCCTCCTAATCGGCACCCATTCTGCTCAAACCCTCTTTTGTCCGCAGATTACACAGATTACGCAGATTAACCGGAGAAGCTACACATGATACAAGCCGGACCGCCATCGAGCGAGAACTTCTCCACCCTACCGACCCATCCCCCTCCAATCTGCGTAATCTGTGTAATCTGTGGATGAATCCCTCCCAAGACTCAACTTAGCCTAGATCGCGAACACATTTGCTCTCACCGGCCTTCGCGCTTCCTGGTGAATGACGAGACCAAGAGCTTCAGCTCCTCGCAGCCCAAGAGCTTGCTGCATGTTGCCAGTATCCCCACAGAGCCCGCAATAATCGGCACCCATTCTGCTCAAACCCTCTTTTGTCCGCAGATTACGCAGATTACGCAGATTAGCCAAACAAGCCGAGCCAAATACGCACGATGCAGCCTGGACGCACGCCTCGCCAGAACTCTCCCACGCTATCGATACACCTTCCTCCAATCTGCGTAATCTGTGTAATCTGTGGATGAATCCCTCCCAAGACTCAACTTAGCCTAGATTGCGAACACATTTGTTCTCACCGGCCTTCGCGCTTTCTGGTGAATGACGAGACCAAGAGCTTCAGCTCCTCGCAGCCCAAGAGCT
>DATLAJ010000037.1 GCA_035527515.1 bacterium | reverse complement strand
CTGAGCGAAGCGTTTATGAAACGTGTCGTAGTGTTGCTGAGCCAAGACCGTTGTCGGGACAAGAACCGCCACCTGCTTGTTGTTGCTAGCAGTCTTGAAAGCGGCGCGGAGCGCGACCTCCGTCTTGCCGTAGCCAACGTCGCCGCAGACGAGGCGGTCCATGGGCTTGGCCGTCTCCATGTCTCTCTTGACATCCTCGATCGCCATAAGCTGGTCCCGTGTCTCATCAAATGGAAACATCAGCTCGAACTGATACTGCCACGGCGTGTCTGGGCCAAACGTAAACCCCTGGATCGCCACCCTGGCCGCATAGAGCTCGAGCAGCTCCTTGGCGATCTGCTGTGCGACCTTCTTGACGCGACTAACGGCCTTCGCCCACGCGCTGCCGCCCAGGCGGTTGAGGCGTGGCTTGATGTCTCCCGAGGCCACGTATTTCTGCACGCCTGTCAATTCCTCTACGGGCACGTAAAGCTTGTCTTCTCCATCGTAAAGCACCGTCATGTAATCGACCGGGCGACCATCGACCAGCATCGTAGAAAGACCCACGTATTTGCCAACGCCGTGATCAATGTGAACAACGAAGTCGCCAGCGGAAAGGCTTGCAAAGTCGAGCATCTGCTCATCAACCTCTTTGCGCCGGCGCTTCTTGGCCGCCATCTTGCTGCCGAGCAGTTCCTCCTCCGAGACGAGAGTTATCGCAAGCTCCGGAAACCTAAAACCGCGAGATAGACGCCCAACGAAAAGCTGCGCCCTGCCCTCCCGATAGAGGTCAGCGAGGCAGAGCTCGCCAAAGAGAGCATCGGGGTCGCCCTGCACCTCTGGGCCCAGGTCGTCTGACAGCATCAGCCGCCTCATTTTCCTGGCCTGTTCCGCGGTATGGCAGACCACGTTCACCGTATCCGTCGCAGGACCTCTCCCCTTGCCGAAAAGCGACAGCAGCATGAGCACAACGTCGCTTCCGGACGGAATTACAGACGAAGTCTCAAACGAAAACCGCTCAAGCGACTGGCTAAATACATCTTCCGAAATGGGTGTTGCGATGGAGGTCTCGCCCTGTAAGAAAAGCCGGTGTCGCATCGAAAGCAAGCTCAAAAGGTCATTCTGAGAAACAAAGTTCAAATACATCTGCTCGCAGAAAAAAAGCGACGTCCTCGTCGCCGTCTTGGCCGCATCTCTCGCTCTCTCCCAGAAACTCGCCACGAGCTCCTCCACCGGACACGTCGTCGCTATGATCGTGCAGAAATCGTCGTCGAAAAAATCAAGCGTCATCGGGGCGCTCTCGTAAATGAGCGACAGGTAGTTCTCTATCCCGCTAAAATGGTTCAGCTGCTCGATCTTCTCCATCAAGTTCTGGTAGTTGAGGTATTGGTCTGAACGAGGTTCGATGGAAAGCAGCCTTCTCGTCGCATCTTTCGCAACCTCCTCGGTCAGGATGATCTCGCTGGCAGGAGGAATCACGGCGGACCGCAATTTTCTAACCGATCGCTGCGTGCTCGTATCGAACTCACGTATCGATTCGATGCGGTCGTCGAGCAGCTCGAGCCTGATACCGAGCTCCTCGTTCGGCGGGAAGACGTCAAGAATGCCGCCGCGGATGGCGAATGAGCCGGGCAGCTCAACCACATATTCACGTTTGTATCCCGCACCAAGCAGCCTTGTCGCGACCCTCTCCATGTCGCATTCCTCCAAGACGGCAAGGTCTAGCACGTGCTCGGCGATCAGGTCCTTGGGCGCCGTGCGCAGCAGAAGGGCCTCGGCTGGCGCAACTACGATTTTGGCCCGCTTCGTAAGCGCGGCTCGCAGCGCCAGATGCCGAAGCGCCATCTCCTGGTGCGGAGGTGAGAACATCTCAAAGGGCAAGATCGATCTCGACGGGAGGATGAAGATGTCATCCCGCGTGTCGGCTGGCGACCCATCCGCGATCAGATAGGCTCCCTCTTCCAGCGCATACGCGCCTCGCCGGACATTGAGGAAAAAGGCGAGGTCGGCCATCATGGAGTGGGCCTTTCGCATATCATCGACCACCACCAGGAGACGCTTTGAGGACTGATGGGCAACTTCAGCGATGATGAGCGTGGCCGCCGCGCCTCGTAGGCCCTCGAGAATTGCAGACTGGGCGCCGTCATCGACGAGCTTCAGTAGGGAGCTGATGTGCTCCTGGTCGATGAGATGCCTGATCCTGTCCCTAAGGTTCATCCTTCACCGGGCCTGAGCTGCCGCCTGTCAATAGCGAATCGTAAAGCTTGCTTGCATCCTTGAAGGAATAGTCGATATCGAGCACCTGCTCGAGGCATTCTTTCCCCTTTTCGAGCATGTTACCCCTGATCGAGGCCAGGGCAAGTAAATAGTAAATCTCCGTCGCCTCACGTGAGCGGGGACTGAGGGACTTAATCGTTGGCTCGAGGATGTCCCTTGCCTTCTGGTATTGGCCGTCTTTTATCAGACGTTCACCGAGAAGGCGAAACGCATCCAAGAAGTCTGGGTGGCCTGGTTCTACCCGCTGGAGCATTGACATGGCTTCCACGTCCGCGCCCAGGCTAAACAGGTATCTGGCCGCGTCTAAGAAGTCGCCAAGTTCCGCCTTTAACTCAGCCATCTTACGCACATCTTCTAGGCGACGATACATCTCGATGGCAGCCTCCTTGTCATTCAACTTGAGGTAATCTTTCGCAGCACGTTCGAACTCCTTGGCCCGTGCCCAGAGCTCCGCCGCAAGCTCGAGATTGCCATGCCGCTCGTAAATCTCGGCCGCCTTGCTCAAGTTTCCTGTTCTTTCGTAAATAGCTGCCGCCTCGATCGACCTTCCCGCAGTAAGCAGCGTGGTCGCTGCCGCGTCAGGCTTGCCAAGCTTCTCCATCGCCCGCGCGAGCAGCTCAGGATCGATCCTCTCTGCATCCGCCTTGTCAAGCGCCTCCCTCAGGAGCGCTAAGTCATTACTCCTAACAAGGACGTTGACCGCCTCAATAAACCGCTCAGCCTTGAGAAGCATCTTGCCAGCAGCCACGAACTCCGAAAACTCCGCGAATATCTGCGCGGCCATTCGCAGCCTCCCGCACGTCGCGTAAAGCCTTGCGCTCTTGAGAGCGTATTTGCGGACATAATTGTAGGCCTTCTGGTCATGCATACTGCCAAAATGGTCAATCTTCTCCTGCTTATAGAACTTCTCATACAGCTCGGCCGCCTTCAGTTTCTCACCAACCTTCTCGTAGTAGGCCGCCGCACCATGAATATGCCCCCCTGCCTCGTTCATCGCGGCCGCAGCGACGAAGTCCTGAGCCTGGGCATACATGTCCGCAGCAAGAAGGTATTTCCGCTCGGATTCATACTCTTTGCCCTGAAGCAGAGAAAGCTGCCTCATCTTGCCCGGCACGCCCAACTTCGCCTGAAGCTCCGACGCCTTCCTATAATCTCTCGCCCTCTCATAAAGCTCCGTGGCCTTCTCAAGGAATGGCCTTTTGCGCGGCTCGCCCGGCTCGCCCGGCACGTCACTCACCGCATCCAGAAGCATCGACTTCATCTCGTCTGCGGCCTCATAAAGCTGCGCCGCATCCAAGAACCGTTCTCTTCGTTCGTAACGCCGCGCCATCGAGGCCAGCTTACTGACCTGAGACATACTTGGTAATACTGCTTCCCCTGCACCATGGTAGCGCCGAATCGGCCTAACCACAGGTCTGACGAAAACGTTGAACGAAAGCTTCAGCACAAAAGCGAGGAGGAGTGCGCCCGGGACGCCGATCAGCACCCAAAAAAGATAACTCCCTTCCCTCTCAACCTCCACCATCCTCTTCCCCACCGCATCGGGAGCCATCGGCTGGTAGCCATCAGTTCCCTGGCCTGTGCCTCTCACGCGCTCAAGCATGCGACCAACCTTTCTGCGCGCCTTGCTGTCACCAGTCGCCCACCTCAAAGGCTCTTGCCCCGTCGCGCCGGGCTTGTTCTCCTGCCGGCGTATTGCCTCTCCAACCCCATCGCTCTGCGCACGAGCAGAAAGCGAGAATACGCTAGTGAGCACAATAATAACGGCAGCCAGAACGCAGCCAAACCAGCGCCCGGAAACTGGCACAGTCACGCAACTGGAGAGAGATAACGCTGACACGCCGTAGCCGAATGGTGCCTCACTGCGTGGCAAGGCGCGTCTCCATTTTTTGATGATCCATACTCGCTAACGGATTATAGCGTATTGTACTGTCCATAAAAGCTCACCATCGATCCTGATAGTCTCCCATCAACGGAACAAAAACACACTGCACCAGGCATGAGCGATTTCTGCGTGATCAACGCACTTATTATCGTTATGCTTTTAATATGTATGGCATGGTCAAAACTTGGAGAGGTGAGAGAATGACGCTTAATTATCTGTATCGACCAGGCGGCTTGGCGGCAGGCTTGTGCATCCTGGCCGCTTTGTTTGGGCTATTGCATGGACCAACTTTTGCGCAGCCGACGGTCTCAATCCACACTGACAAGCCGAGCTACCGAGGCGGCGAGAACGTCGAGACCGACGTGTCTGTCCGCAATCCTGACCGGGGCTTCAATGCGAGCATTTACGTTGGCCTGATCCCGTCTGAAAGGTCTCTCTTTATGTTTGCCGGTGGCCGATTCACCGAATCGATACTTCCCTGGGTCGAGAATGTCTATCTGCCGAGCGGGCTCAACGTTGAGCACATTTCGGTCTGTTCTATCGGCCTTCCGAGCGATGTTCCACCCATTGATGAGCCGGGCGAGGTCACCATATTCGCGGCCATTACTCATGTAGGCCAGCTTGAGCTCCCAGGCCAGCTGTCCTTTATTACCTTCAGCTATCTCGGCACTGGCCAAGACATTTATGTGGACGCCGAGCGCGGCAGCGACGGAAACGACGGAAGCGCCGAGCTGCCGTTCAAGACGATCACTCATGCCCTCGCAACGGCTTCTCCAACCGAGACCGAGCCTATCACCGTTCATGTCGCAGCCTCAATCTACTCGGCCTCGCACAGTGGCGAGAGCTTCCCGCTCAACATGAAAAGCTGGGTGTCGCTCATCGGCGAGGGGGCTAATCGTACGCTGCTCGACGCGGAGAGCTCATCGACGGTGGTCAATGTTGGCGCCGTGCAGAACGCCGCTGTGGAGGGTTTCACGATCACCGGCGGCAAGGCAACCAATGGCGGCGGGGTGACGTGCTCCGCAAGCTTTGTTACTTTCGCTGACAACAGGATAACCGAGAACACAGCTGATATGGGCGCCGGGATATATTGCCTCGGCGGCTCGCCGGTCTTTCGGGACAACATTATCGTAGGCAATACGGCAACTGGGCGCCTTGGTTATGGAGGCGCAATGTTCATCATCAACGCATCCCCCAGTCTCACTGGCAACACCATAAGTCAGAACTTTGGCGACTCGATCGGGTGCATCTATCTTGATCAGAGCTCTCCGATCATCGAGAACAACACCATTGCCGGCAACGTCGCGACTGGCGAGTGGGCTCTTGCAGGCGCGATATATGCTCAGGGTGGCTCGCTCATCATAAAGGGAAATGCAATCGTCGATAATGCAGCCACAAGTGGGTCAGGCCTCGTCGGAGGGGTTCACCTTTTGATGGCGTCAGGGTCACTCGAGGGCAACGAGTTCTCGGGCAACTGGGTAACGGGCGATGACGCACTCGCCGGCGGTCTTTACTGCCACCAGTCCTCGCCAGCGATCTTTGGGAACACTTTTTCAGACAACACATCGACGGGGGTCGGGGCACTTTATTGTCTCGAGGCATCACCGGACATAACTGCGAACCTATTCACGACGAATTCCGGGCTCGTCGGGGCGATATGCGCCGCCGAGGGTAGCCAGCCCATCATCACGAACAACGTGCTTGCGGGGAATTATGGCTTTGGAATAGCCTGTTTCCCGAGGAGCAGCTCGACAATAGTCAACAATTTGATTGTCAAAGGCGAGGCGTCCTACGGCGGAGCATCAGGAATCTGGTGCTGGGGCTGCACAGGTCTCATCTCCAACTGCACAATCGTCGGAAACGATGGTTCCGGCATAAGATGTTACAGGGAGCACCCGGTCATTCAGAACTCGATCGTGTGGGACAACGGCGACGACCTCTGGAACTGCCGAGCCACGTATTGCTGTCTCCCAGACCCCAGCGATCACGGCGCCGGCAACATCTTCGAGGACCCTCGTTTCGTCAAGGGACCCCTCGGGGATTACTATCTCGACCCGATGAGCAGCTGCATAGACGCTGGCAACGTGTCCGCTGAAGATGCGGGACTCTCGGACTTCACAACGCAGGCCGATGGGTCTCTCGACACAGGCCAAGTCGATCTCGGCTGCCACTATCCGGTGGAGTAGCCGCGCCTGGTAAGCGGATCACCTTCTGACCGGAACCGATGCTTGCCAGCCGCTGGCAGCCGCCCGCCTGAGGTTTGACCTGCACCCCTAAAGCGGGTTTGACCCTTGCGCCGTTTGACACCGCTTCGAAGTGTGTTATCGTTCCCCTCAAACGCATCCGGCGTTACCACTAGCACAAAACTGGGGAGAATGTATGTCTAATAACGAGGCGCTGCTGATGTATTCCGGGGGCCTAGATTCTTCCGCCTCGGCAATAATCATGCTTGAGCAGTTCGAGAGGCTCCACCTCATAACCTACAGCTATGGATACGGCCAGCTGTTTCTGAAATGGGCGAGGAAGGGGTCAAATGGGCTGATCGAGGTCTTCGGACCACATCGATTCATACACGTGATAACCTCCGTTAAAGACATCTTTCAGCGCATATTCGTCAGAAGCGCCGTCCGAGATTACAAAGACTACAAGTCGAGGTTTATATGGTGCCTGGCCTGTAAGCTCTCGATGCACACCGCAAACATCATCTACTGCCTCGAGCACGGCCTCAACACGGCGAGTGATGGCTCATCGGGCGAGACCGCCTACTACGTCGAACAAATGCCGCAGAGCATCAAGGCCATTCGCCAGTTCTACCGTGAGTTTGGCATTGATTTCGTGACGCCCGTTTACAACATGGGCTCGCGTGAGGCCAAGCTGAAACTACTCGCCCAAAAGGGCATTAGAAGTGTCGGGATCGCCGTCCGAGACCGTAACCCAGGAACGCAGCCGCTGTGCGTGGTCGGCAACATGATCCACTTCGCCTCAACGTTTTTCGACAAGCATCCCAGTTACAATGAGGAGCTAGTTTTGCGGTTCATCCGGGAGAAGACGCAGATATCCAAACGGATAATCGAGGACCGGGTCAAGAGCGACAAACCTGAGTAGGTGCGCACCCGCACGGGTGCTACTGCTGCGCCTGTATGGGGTAGTCGTCTTCAACAAATGCGGCCGCTGCGTGGTAGAGAAACATGGGGGTCAGCAGCTCAGCGTCGCGGTCGGGTGGGTCCCACTCGAGCTTCATTACAGCACCCCACCCAGCATCGAAGTAGTCAACACGGATGCGGTGGTAACCCGCGGCCAGCGTCGCTTTGCCGGCCCTGGTCGCCGCAGCGTGCTCGCCCCAATTATCTATGAGCAGGACACCATCAACAAAGAACCGTGAACCGTCGTCGGACGTGATGAGAAAACCATACTGCCCTGTCTTGGGGACCCGGAGATAGCCATCCCAGCGCATGCTTGCTGGGGCATCGAAATCCTTCCCAAAGTCCTTCTCATACTCGAAATCGACAACGTTTTGGACCTCCACCCGATACGCAGGAGGAAGCAGCTGCGGCCCCTTGAAGTATCTCGCGACCAGGCCGGTCTCGAGCGGCACTTTCGTGTCGAGCGGCAGAAAAATCTCTCCCTCGCTATGGGGTGGCTGTAAGAGGGCTGCATATCGCCGGGGAGCAAACACCGTCAGCGAGACCTGCGGCCTCAGATTGAATCGCTCCGCAACGAACCGGCCCTTGCTCAGCTCCTCAATCTCCTCTTCCTGATCGAGCGAGGCGACAATAATATCCGCCCGGAGAACCTTGCGAGCCGTTATGGTCTCTGGAAACCTACTGTCGAAACGGTGCAAGTACCAGCTCAGCGGCCACTGGCCCTTGGCGAAGACATAGATACACGTCCTGTCGCCGGCGACGCGCTTGGCGATTCTATCTATCCGGCTGACGAGGTCATTCATCTCCCGAAATGTCTGGACATATACGATCGGGATCTCGTTGTCGTCATATCGCACCAGAGAAACATCCCACGCCAGTGCCCCCGACCAACCGACGGCTCCGACGAAGGCGGCAACGCAGACCGCAGCCACCACACGGTGACCCTTCAGCGCCTTCAAGACCCGCCTGACAAAACAGGCAGCGCAGATGACCAGCGGCAGCATGATGTCCATGACAAGCCACGGCGTCTTGTATGGCACGGCAGAATAGACTATGAACGTCAGTAAGGCCCAGAATGACGCAAATCGCTCAAGAACATCTTGCGACCGAAGGCTCGTCGCTACCCCAAGCGCACCCAGAAGAAGCGTCAGCGGTTCAATCTCCCACAAAACCCTCAAAAAATAGAACGCGGGCTTGGAATGGCCACTCATCTCTAGCCCCGTTCTTGTCCAAGTGGTGAATGCGGCGAAGAAGTCGGCGATGCCCCTCAAGTTTGTGAAGAAGGATGAGAAGAACGTTACGATGACAACCCAGAAGAGCACAAGCGACGCGGCAAATGCTACGGGCTGGTCTTTGATGATCGACATTATCGCTCGTGCGGGCGCATACATGAGGCGGAGGAGGAGGTCTCTTGCCCGCGCTGGGGCTCGGTCGGGGCTTAGGCCCATCGCCAAGGCAAAAGCAAGGAGCATCATGGCCGAATGAAGCAGAGTCGTTTCCTTGGTGGTAAAGCCGAGCGCGAGCCATAGTCCGGATAATAAAAGCATCCGGGGCCTGCGTGTTCTGGCGAAGTCCTCGGCAGAGAGCAAGAAGGCCAACGTGAAGAAGACCAGATATATCTCGTGAATGAACTCTCGGCTGTAGTAAACAAGAGTCGGCGACGCCGCGACCATCGCAGCCGCACAGACGGCCGGGAACTTCCCGAGACGTTCCTTGAGCAGCCAGAATAGGACGACCATCAGTGCGCCCAGAAGGGCCGGCACGAACCTAAGAGCGAAGATGCTTCTCCCGAACGATTTGACGGCCGGAGCGGCCAAGTAGTATATGATAGGCCCGTGGTAGTTCTGGGGGTCGTAGCGATAGCCGCGCTGCTCGATCAGGTTGTCCAAGAAGAAGCCATTGACGCCTTCGTCGTGGTGAAGCGGCTTGACATCAAGGTTCCAGAACCGCACCAAAACGGAGAGCAGAGCGACAGCCAAAAACAGAAAGAAGAAGACATCGTAGGCCCTCTTGTCAGTGCTCATCCGCCTGCCTCGACACTCATTTTGGGCCTCCTCACGTCGAACACCTTGACCCCGTCCGAGGCATAGACCGTCTCAAAAGCTGACTGGAACTTCTGAAGCCCGGCCTCCCCATAGATTTCCCCTTCGACCTCGCCATAGTAGATCAGCTGAATACCATATTTTGAGATGACATCGATGGTCACGTTTGGGTCGGTCGACCTGAAGAGCCGTTCGATCTCGAATGCTCTGTGATGTATCGCCTCGAACTCATCCCGCCATCCTACCTCATGTCCCCACCAACCAACTACTGCACAGTGCCCACTGAAAGCAGAGATTCGGCCCGGCCAATCGTAGGCGGATGTGCTAGCCTCCGCGATGACAAGCTGACCTGGTGCGTTTTCCAGAAGCCATTTGACCGCGGCAGCGTCGGAAGGATACTTGTTCCTGAAGGCCCGGTCCGCATCAAGAGTATGGGCCTGCGAGAAGAGTTTGGTTCTGGAGATCGGCGCCAGCAGCGGATAGAGCACGCCCGAGCCAAGACAGAAGATAACAAGCCCCCAGACGGCTGGTCTAGCGACATGGCCCAGTCGTTTTAGCAAATGGCTTCTGAGCACCCACGCCGCGCACGCCGCCGAGACCCCCCACAGCACCCACACGTGCAAGTAAAGCTTGAAGACGGTATTCATCCGAGCCAGACCTCCACTGTAAACGTCCTCTACATAGAACATCTCACATGAAAAAGCTATCAGCGCCCCCGAGACCACAAGGACCGCGAAGAACCGACCCCGTGAGAGCCAAGCCTCTAACTCATCCTTGTCCCGCCCGGAAACTAGCCTACCCATGTGAAAGTATCCCAGGACTGCCAGCGGGATGACCAATAGGAGTAGCATCCAAGTTGGCCGCCCCAAAGCGACATATAGACAGACAACAAAAAAGGCCCGGACCACCCACGACGTCCCACCACTTGGCCCTGCATGACCCACCCGTGCAAAACGAATCGCAACCAGCGCCTCCACTAGAATCGGCACGAGCAATACCCCGAAGACAACCACAAAATCGGCAGAATCGGTTCGCTCCTTGACGAAGCCGATGGGGCGGTTCTGCGAGACGGAGAGTATGAAGGGGAGAAATAGAACCACTGCCCCGCCGAGAACCGGGAATGTAGTCCTGGCAATGGCGATAACATGCCGCAGGAGGCCAGTTCTCACAAGGGGCAGGGCGGAGATCACAACAGCAAACAGGACAAGTGACATCGAGATTAAGTCCCAGGCGTTCGTTACCATGAGCGCGCCTCCGCACAGTGCCAAGAGGACGATGAGCCCGTATGGGGTTTCCCTGCTGTCAGAATGCCCGCGCCTTGGTGTGAGTCGCCCATTCAGGCAGTAGATAAGGGCCAGGGACGTCGCAAAGAGCGGAAGCGAGAGGACGTAAGCGTGCAGATCACCCCACAGCAGGCTGAAGAATGGGAACTCATTGATGGTGTCTGGGATGATTCTCGAGGAGCCGAACCAGTCAAGCGAGAGGGGGTTACAGAGCGCCAAAAGTTGCAGTAGGGCGTCGAAGTTCCCCGCTATCCCGACCAAGAAAATGGCTAGGAAGCCGTATGAGGCGCGCCGGGTCATCGAGAAACCCAGTGAAAATATCCCGAGCCAGAAAAGAGCGAACCATAGCGCTTTGGCGGGGTTGTAGAACGCCACAGGGGTCATTTGGCAGAGCTTCGCAACCGCGGCCACGAGGACATGGCCGAAGTAGTAGTAGTTCATGCTCTCGCCGCTCATCCAGACGTCTTTCGCAGGGAAGTAATCGGTTCTGGATACGGAGTTGAGAATGCCCAGGTCCATCATGCCCTCCGAGCCCGGCGTTACGTCCGGATAATAGCCGACCAGCAGGAGAATCAACGCCAGGATGACGATGAACACGACCTCGGTCAGGGCGATCGAGCGCAGGCGGGGTTTGACGAGAGTCGGGACCTCCTTGCGCCTCAGAAGGAGCGTTAGGGACGAGGTTATGGCGAGCACAGCTGCGGAAGTAAGGATTGAAGGCAGGCCGAAAGGCACAACCTTGAGCGATGATGCGAGCCACGCGCCGTAGGTTACAAGCAGGGTCCCAAAAACTTTGCTGATGGCATATCCCCGGTCGCGGAGAGGCTTGCAGGGGAACATGATGACGGGCCAGGCCAGCAGGCCGAGGCCGAAACTCGCTCCCCACAGCCTAGCGAGTGTCGAGAAATAGGCAGTCATTGCCCTTCGTCGCAGCTATCCACAGACTTCTCTGAAGACTCTAAGCAGGTTCTCGCCGGCAACCTTGCGAACGGTCGCCTCCGTGTGCCCTCTCTCGAGAAGCCTGTCCACTAGAGACGGCAGCTTGCTTACGTTCTCCAGTCCCTCAGGCCCCACCGGAATGCCATCAAAATCCGACCCAAAGCAGACATGATTGTCGCCGACCAAAGAGAGAATGTACTCAATGTGGGCTATCACGTCGTCAATGGAAGCACCCGGGCTCGACCGCAGGAACGCCTCGCAGAAGTTCACGCCCACAATGCCATTGGCGTATGCGATCGCGCGAATCTGCTCGTCGTCCAGGTTGCGCGCGTGATCCTGAAGCGCCCTTGCGCAGGAGTGCGAGGCTATGAAGGGTCTATCGCAAACCTCCGCCACGTCCCAAAACGTCCGCTCCGAAGCGTGCGAGACATCAACAATTATACCCCGCTGGCTCATTCTCCTGACCGCTGCGCGCCCCAATGGCGTCAACCCGTGTGCAAATGTGTCCGCCTGGGCCGCGGAGGTCGCCAGCCAATTGGAGTTGTTCCAGCAAAGCGTTATCAACCGGACGCCGATGTCGTGACAAAGGTCGATCGATCCCTCGCCCGGCGCCAGACAGTGAGCGCCCTCGATCGCCAGCACAAGGCTGGTTTTAGACTCCGAGAGGTTTACCTCGAGATCCGAGCACGACCGGGCCGGAGCCACAAAACTTGACCCTGAAGAGATGAGTGATGAGACCTCGGCCAAGAGCGCCAGCAACCTCTCAGCGCTCCGCTTCGGAACCGTCGAGGCGCTCGCCCACAGGGCGAAGACCTGTAGATCGACCCCACCCGCACGGAGTTTGGGCAGGTCTATGTGGCAGTCAGGGTCTTCGCGGGTCAGGTCATGCCCATCTAACGCCCTTAGCACAGTGTCGCAGTGTGCATCCGCGACGATCATACCCTTGTACATCAGTAAACATATACCCTTCGAGTATAGGTGTCGGTCGCCCCCTCCGGGTCCTTAACGCGGAGCACAATGTCGTAGGCGCCCGGGTCCTCGAACGTGTGTGTAACCGTCTTCTGGACAGTGTAGGACGTATCGTAGGTCCCGTCTCCATCAAAATCCCACTGGACCTCGAGCGTCCCCGTGGTCGCCTCATCCTCATCAGACGAGCCTGACGCGTCAAGGAAGAAGACTGTCGCAACAGTGCCCGTGTCGGGGGTTACGGTGAAGTATGCCACAGGAGGACTGTTGCCCGAAGATTCCACCGTTATCTGTTTCGCGTAGTGCCCCGTAGCGCCGCCCTCGTCCAGAACCTCAACGACGATAGTGGGCTGACCAGGCTCCTCGAAGCGATGGCTTGCGGTCTTCATTGTGGTAAACGAGGTGTCAAACACCCCGTCATTCTCCCAGTCCCACCTAACCTGAAGCGTCGAGTCGCTCCCGTCCGGGTCGCTGCTGCACGAGGCATCAAACTCGAAATCGGTCTCGGTTGTCCCTCCTGCGGGGGTAACAGTGAAACATGCGCTCGGGGGAACGTTTCCCTCCTCGACATCGATTGTCCAGGTCGTCTGGTCCGTCGCTCCGTGTGCATCCCTGACCTGGAGCTTGACGGTCTTGGCGCCTGCCGTTGGGTAGCGATGGCTCGCGGTCTTCGTCGTGGTAAACGAGGTGTCAAACACCCCGTCATTCTCCCAGTCCCACCTAACCTGAAGCGTCGAGTCAGTCCCGTCTGGGTCTGTGCTGCACGAGGCGTCAAACTCGAAGTATGTGGCCGTGTCGCCGGACACAGGAGTTACCGAGAAACACGCCTCGGGTGGGTCATTCTCCGCCTCAACATCGACATCTTTCTGCGCTGTATCTGTGTCACCAGGTGCGTCGATGACCTCGAGTATCACCGTCCAGGTGCCCGGCGCCGCAAACTGGTGGGTTATGGTAGGTGAGCTCATATATGACGTATCGAACGTGCCATCCCCGTCGAAGTCCCACCTGAACTTGAGCGTCGAGAATGTGCCGTCAGGGTCGCTTGAGCACGAGGCATCAAAGGAGAACTCCGTGGCTGTGTTCCCGGTCTGAGGTGCATACGTGAAGCATGCGACTGGTGGGGAGTTCATCTCTTGAACGAAGATGCGCTGGTTCGTGGTATCGGTTGCTCCCTCTTCGTCCATAACCTCTACCGTCGGCGTCTTGTAGCCAGCCGTATCGAACGTGAAATAAGCCACTTTCGTGTGGCTGAAAGCGGTATCGAAAGCCCCATCTCCCTCGAAATCCCAGCGCACCTGCAACTGCGAGGTATCGGCCGAATCGGGGTCGCTCGAACAGCTCGCGTCAAACTCGAACGCCGTCTCGGTCGTTCCCGACTGCGGCTCAATCTCGAAACATGCGGTCGGCGGCAAGTTGCCCTGCGCCACAAAAAACGAACGGCTTGTCTGGCCAGACAAGCCCTGCTCATCCCGCGACTCAAGCACTACCGTCTTGGTGCCTGGACTCTCGTACTTATGATGCACAGTCGGTTGGTCAGAGAACAGCGTGTCAAATGTCCCGTCTCCCTCGAAATCCCAGCGGAACTCCAGCGTCCCGGCTGTAGACTCCCAGTCAGTCGTGCACGACGCGTCAAACGCAAACTCGGTGCTAGTGTCGCCTGTCGCCGGTGTAAACGCGAAACAGGCAGTCGGGGCGGTGTTCAAGACGGTAACCGTCCGCGTCGTGGTCGAGCGAGCGTCCTGTGTGTCAGCAACCTCGAGCGTTATCGTCTTCTGGCCCGGTGTGCTGAAACTTCGAGAGGTGGTCTTGAACGTTGTGAAATCAGTGTCGAAGGTCCCGTCAGAGTTGAAATCCCAACGCACCAGAAGTTCCGGCGCCGGGTCCTCCAAGTCTGAGCTGAGCGAGGCGTTGAAGGAGAAAGCCGTCCTGACGGTCCCCTCGTTGGGCGACGCGAGAAAGGCCGCTGTCGGAGGCGTGTTGATTACCCTGATGTTCTTCAGGCATACGCTGCTTCCGCCACTCGAATCCATGACTTCCAAACGAACCACGTGCGTGCCAACAGTCCCAAAGAGATGATGTGCGGTCTTGTCGAAGCCAAACGCGGTGTCAAAGATGCTGTCGTCGTCCCAATCCCAGCGGACCCGAAGCGAATCAAGCGAATCCTCCGTGTCGCTTGAGCAGCTTGCGTCGAACTCAAAATCGGTAATCACTGTGCCTTCCTCTGGGGTGGCCATGAAGCAAGGGGACGGGCTTAGGTTTGCCACTTCGAGGTCGTCCGTCGTCTGGCCGAGCCCGCCCTGCATATCCCGAACCTGAAGCGTTGCTGTGTAGAGCCGTGGACGGTCATATTGATGGTGCGCAGTCTTCTCTCTCGTGAAATCAGTGTCGAACGTGCCGTCCGACTCAAAATCCCAGCGCACCTCGAGCTCCTCGGTCGCGTCTTCGTAGTCTGACGACCCCGAGGCATCGAACGAGAAGACCGTGCCCACCGTCCCCGTCTCGGGAGCAACCACAAAGGCCGCTGTCGGGCGAGCGTTGCTGACCACCAGAGCACTTGTCTTGCTTCCCGTGGCACCATCGGTGTCCATCACGAGAAGGGTTACCTGCTTTTCGCCCGACGACCCGAAGCTGTGATACGCGACCTTGTCGAATGAAAGCTCAGTGTCCCAACTGCCGTCAGAGTCGAAGTCCCAGCGGGACATCAAACTGTCCGCCTCATCCTCTGCGTCCCATGAGTCCGAGGCATCGAACGCAAACGTTGTGCTCGAATCACCGGCCTCGGGCGAGATGGTAAACTCCGCGACCGGCGGTGTGTTGTCCGTCTCAAAAACGAAGACAATAGCATCGTCCGCGGTCGAGCCGACAACGTTGAGCGGCGTGAGCCGAACCACGCCTGGCCCCAAAAGAGCGTCCACAAAGCCCGTGATGTAGCCAAGGCCGAGATACCAGTTCTCTCCGTCGTAGGCCAACGTCGCCTCGTCTAGGTTCGACGAGTCGCTTAGGCATACGCCTGAAACGCACAGCGCCCCAGCGAACTCCATCGTTACGTCCTGCGCCTCGAAGTCATCGAGGTCGAACAGCACTATCTGGCCATAATCCCAGGCCAACAACTCATCGAATTGTCCCTCCCGATGAACAACGGAAAGCCTTCTGGGCTGGAATGCAAAGACGTCCGCGGCGAAGGCTCCGATCGGCACGACAGCCCAGGTCCGAGCGTCGCAATAGGACATCTGAAGCGTGTTCTCACTGAAGGCGATGTAGCCATCTACGATAGAATCTCCCGAAAAGTTGATAGGGATGACGTTCGTCGGGCTGAAGCTGAAAAGGTCCTCGCACAGGGCCGTGATGTCGGTAACCTGCCCTACGGAACCGTCGTAAAGCCCTATTCTAATGTAAGAGGCGCTAACGCTCGAGACGAGAATCGTAGCGAGCAGGAGCGCGAGCAGACATCTGTTCGGTCTGTTCATGGCAATCCTCCATGCGGAAGCCTACAAATTATTCTTAATAACGCTGTTGTTACAAACCCACGGGGTTGACCTCAACACACAGAACGCTGCCCTCAATCCCAGGCACGGCTAAGAACGGCAGGCACCAAGTATGACCACCTTGCGAATCCCAAGCAACACGAGCCCTAAACGAGAAACGCATCTCAGACCTCACCTAACCAGCAGCGCCAAGACCGACTTCTGCACATGCATGCGGTTTTCGGCCTGATCAAAGACTGCCGACCGCGGGTCCTCGTGGACTAGGTCAAAGGTTATCTCCTCGTCGTAATGAGCGGGAAGACAGTGCAGTATAGTTGTGTCCGGGGCCGCGACCGATACCAGCTCGGCGTTCAGCCCGTAGCCGGCGAAGTCCTTTCTCCTCTTGTCGGCCTCATCCTCTTGCCCCATCCCGGTCCAGACATCGGTATAGACCACGTCAGCGTCCTTGAGCGCCTCCTTAGTATCATTTCCGATTAGGATTTCCGCCCCGCCGGCGGAGCCTATCTCCCGCGCCCGCTCAACGATAGTAGGGTTCGGCTCGTACCCCGGTGGCGTGGCGATACTAACATCCATTCCCACGGCCGAACAGCCAAGCATCAACGAATTGCACATATTGTTGCCGTCTCCGATGAAGGCCAGCTTGAGGCCATCGAATTCGCCCTTTTTCTCCCATATCGTCAACAAGTCCGCCAGAACTTGACAGGGATGATAAGTGTCGCATAGCGCGTTTATGACTGGAACGCTCGCGAACTCCGCAAGGTCCACCACTGTCTTATGTTCGAGAACCCTTGCCACAATGCAGTCCGCATATCGCGACAGGACCTTCGCGGTGTCCGCGACGCCTTCCCGATCGCCGAGCTTGATGTCGTCCGGGGCAAGATAGACGGCGTGTGCACCCAGGTGCTCGGCGCCGATCTCGAAGGAGACCCGCGTCCTAAGCGACGGCTTCTGAAATATCATCGCGATGTTCTTGCCCTTAAGCAGCCTGTGCTGCTCGCCTGCAAAGTGCTTGAGCTTGAGCGTCTGAGCATATTCAAGTATCTGAATGATCTCCTCGAGCGTGAGGTCACCGAGCGTAAGAAGGTCGCGTCCTTTGAGATTTACTGCCATTCCGCCTCCATTCCGGCTAGTTAGGTTGGCGGGTGTGGGCAAGGCCCCGACCCAGCCAATCTTGCTAAAACAAGTTCAACTACATCTCAGGCAGCCAGTTGTCCTATGACCCTAGGTGCCGGCCGCAAGATAGCACTCATCGCCGCCCGCCGTCAAGATAGAGGCAAGGAAGAGCAAAGCGATATGCGGCTTGAGGCTGCCTCGGCCAATCAGGCACAGCCCACAGCCACAACCTGCCCGACCCAAGTCTTGGGCAAACTCCGTGCTCTCCTGAAACGAAAGCAGTGCTTTGGACGGTGTTTACGTCCGAAAAAAAACACTTGACGCTTCTAGTTGCAGGCGTCATATTTTAAGTAAGGTTGTAGGATAAAATAGGGGAATGGGATGAGGTTCCTACATTCTGCGGCGTCATTCTCAACTGCTGCTACATGTCGTAGGGGGAATGTCGTGCGCTATTCCCTCTTGCCCGCGATAGCCTCCTCCCTCGCACTAACTACCAAGGACAGGGCGGAGACGGCCGACCCAAACGAACGAGGCCCACCTATGCACACCGCGCAGAAGTTTCACCTCGGTGATTTTCGGCATGAAAGCCGACCAAGAGACCTGAAGCCCCTCGGCCGGGAGAATCGGAAATGAGCTTAAGAGAGAGGAGGTCGATATCAGCCAAGAATGCAGACTGAAGAATTGTCGAGCTGAGAAGAAAGCCGACCAGGAGGCATTAGCCCCCCGGCCGGCAAGGTTGAGCGCCATGCGGCGCTCGCCAGAAACGGTAGGGAAACCTACCAAACTACGACTTTCAAGTAAAGGAGATAGTCGATGAGTAAAAGATCTTTGATAGTCTTGTCAATCTGTTTGGTGGTGGGTGCCGGCATCGCTCTGTATGTCTGGGCTGATAACTGCTGTTCGGGCGATGCGCTGTGCAACGGCGGCGTTGTAGCTGGCGTCAACAGCTGCGTGTTCACTTTCAGCGTTTACCACAACTTGGTGGACCCGCCTCATGATGTATATTTGTACATCAAGAAAGATGGGGACCCAGCTTTTGTGCCGCATCTCACGGAGATCGGCGAAAGCCCTCAGCCGCTTTGCGTCTTGCATGTCGTAGCTTTGGAGCTGGACGAGAACAGCACCTATTACTACTACTTCCAGTGCGAGGATTGCGATAGCCGAGATCCGGATGGCTCCCTGCCATACAGCCTAATGACCGGAGACTGCGGCGGATAGGCTGAAGAGGTAGTTTAAGAGGTCTGGGGGACCGGGAGTGTCCGGCCCCCCATTTAATCCTGTGAAGAATCAAGAGAGGAGTTGGAAAATGAAGAGTCTTCTGTCTTTCATTTGCTTCGTTGTTCTCTTCTGCGGCATCGTCAATGCGGGCGACTTCGTGCTTTATGATAATCCGTTCTGCGCTACGGGTGTCAGCTACCCGCAGGTGGGCACTGACGGGACCCTATGGTTTAGGGCCGGTCCCGGAGGAGTTGTTAGCTTCGTGCCATCGACGGGCGAGTATAAGACCTACCGCGTTGAGGCGGCTACCTGGTCGATAGGTCTCGCTATCGATACTCAGGGCCGGGTGTGGGTCGGCTCGTGGAACAAGGTCTTCTGCATAGCTGAGGATTTCGTTGCTTGGCACGAGTTCCCGGGTAACATTGGGGCTATTGCCGCGGCGCCCGACGGAAGCGTGTGGTGCTCGTTGTGGGGCGAGCTTTGGCGCTTCGACGGCGAAATCTGGCGCTCTGTAGAAGGTGTACCTAGCTTCTATGCACAACAAATATGTTTCGAGCAAGACGGGACGGGATGGTTCGCTGTCTCACGACAGGGAGGGAGGCTTGCCAGGTACAGAGATGGCGTGTGGAGGGTGTTCGACGACTTGCCCCTCCTTGATCCGACGGACATGGCCGTCGGCGGGTCGGGCGAAGTATGGATAACGGACATGAACCTGGCGCATCGATTTCAGGATGGCGTCCTGGTGCACTCATACATGCCCGATGACGGTCTTGCTGGCTATATGCCCATGTTTGTAGATGTAGGTCCGGACGGCCGGGTGTGGGTCGGCGACTATACTTCAGGTGTCTCCATGTTCGACGGCGAGAGCTGGACCACCTTCAACACGCTCAACTCCGGCCTCGAATCGAACGTCACCATGGGCGTCGCCTGCGCCCCGGACGGAACCGTGTTCATCTGCACCACTCAGGGCATAGCGAGCTACAAGAACGGCCTCTGGACGAACTTTCCCGGCGATACGGTCATGAGCAACGACGTGCACTCCGTCGCCGTCGATGAGCGAAGCAAGGTCTTCTACGGGTGTGGACAGGCCGAAATCGGATACTACGACGCGCCGAACTGGGAGGTCCTTTACCGCCCGGAGGCCTACGGCGTCAACGCCGTCTATGACATCGCTTTCGACGGGACAGGCGCGATTTGGTTTGGCCAACAGGGCATGCTGCGGAAGTGGCAGGGCACGTTCATCAACTACTCCAGGGCCGGCAGCGATGGGATACCGCTCAGCTACTGCAAGGCCCTCTGCTGCGATTACGAGCGCAGGCTCTGGGTCTGCGCCCTAAACGGCCTCGCCCGATACGACGGCGCCTCTTGGATGTCCTGGCCAACCGAGTCGTGGGGTAGTCCGCAGGCCATCGCCCTCGACGAGCTCGGCAAGGTCTGGGTCAGCATCCCTTCGGGCGTCGCGGCCTTTCTCGGAAACAGCGTTGTCAGATGGCTGCCCGAGTATCAGAACGTAACGGCGATGGCCTGCGCAGGCCGCGACGCGCTTTGGCTCGGGTTCAAGGATACAGGAGTCTCCCTGGTGGATTTTTCAGGGGAGCTGGCTCGGTACACGGTCGATGATGGGCTTCCCTCGAACGCTATCAACTGCATCGAGTGCGATGCGCAGGGCAACGTCTGGGTGGGCACGGCCGACGGCCTGGGCTACTTCGACGGCCACGAGTGGAAGATGTGGGACATCGACAGCGGCATTCCCGTCAACGAGATACGCGACATCTCGATAGCCCCGAACGGCGACGTCTGGTTCGCAACGCCGGCTGGCCTTTTGTGCCGCGAGTCGGGCGTCAAGCCGCCTGGACCCACGATAACGATAGGGACCGACAGCGAGGAGTACCACGCGGGGGACGTGATGACGGTTGCGATAAGTTACGAGAATCCGGGGCCGGACATAGACATCGACATCCAGATCGCCTGTATGCTGCCTGACGGCACGCTCTTCTATTATCCTGGCGGGGACCTGCCGGCGCCGTTTATGAGCGGCATGCTGCCGTCCGGGACGATGATGCCAACGGTGCTCGTGCTCATCTACGACTTCCCGGAAGATTTCGCGACTGGGCAATACACCTGGATGACAGCGATATTCGAGCAGGGCACTTTCAACATGATAACCGACATCTCGAGCGCCTCGTTCACATTCATGTAGGGGCGGCGGAGAGCCTCCGCTCCCTTACCCTGGGCCTGGGTGGCATGGCCAGTTGTAGAGGCTGTCCAAAAACATCGGGCACCGTAGGGGCGATTCACGAATCGCCCTGGTCTAGTCCGATCGGGGCTCCGTAGGGCGAAGGGCGGTTCGTGAACCGCCCCTACATGGCTGTGCCGTGGGCACCTATGGGCCGCCGCCCAGACACTGGGTCGCAATTGACTGACGGGGCTGGTGGCGTTATCTTGTCTGACCTGTGAGACCAGTTGCTTCTGTGGTCAGTGGAGTATTGTGGTTTGAGGACGTGCAAAGATAAGAGGTGCTAGATAAATGGACCCCAAGAAGATAGAGCAGGGCGTTCGGCTTATACTTGAGGGCATTGGCGAGGACACCGAGCGAGAGGGTCTGGTTGGGACGCCGAACAGGGTGGCGCGGATGTGCGAGGAGATATTCTCGGGCATAGGACAGGACCCCAGGGATTTGCTGAGCAAAGTCTATCAGACGAAGCACGACGAGATGGTGATGGTGAAGAACATCCCGTTGTATTCTGTGTGTGAGCATCATCTCTTGCCGTTCCTGGGCAAGGCACACGTCGCCTACATCCCCCGTGAGGGGGCGATCGTTGGGCTTTCAAAGCTTGTGCGCGTCTTGGAAACACTGTGCAAGCGCTTGCAGTTGCAGGAGCGCCTCACTAGCGAGTTCGCGGACATGATCATGCAGGGGCTGAACCCGCTGGGTGTCTTAGTCGTGATCGAGGCGGAGCATCTTTGCATGTCGATGCGTGGCGTCGCCAAGTCAGGAAGCGTTGCCACGACGTCCGCTGTTCGGGGCGCGTTCCAGAAAAGGGAAAAGACGCGCCTTGAGGCCATGAACCTTCTGAACGCGTAGTTGAAGTTGCCTGAGACGGACAGGGGTAGGTTCAAAGTCTTATTCGTGTGCAGCGGGAACATCTGTAGGAGCCCACTTGCGGCCGCGTTGCTTGAAAGGGAGCTGAGGGTGCTTGGGACCGAGGGTGTTGTCGCCGAATCTGCTGGGACGTTGGATTTGGATGGCCGTGGCGCTTCGCATTGGGCGATAGAGGTCGCAGCGGAAAACGGGCTTGATCTCTCACATCACGTGTCAAGACAGGTGAATAAGAGAATGCTCGAGGATGCAAGCATAGTCGTGGCTATGAGCCAGGGACACGCGGAGCAGTTGAGCTCGATCCTGCCAGCCGTCGAGCGTAGAATGCTAGTGTTGGATGTTCCTGACCCGTATGGGCTTCAAAAACAGGCTTATGAGGCGGTGTTCGGGGCCATAAAAGATGCGATGCCCTTGATAATCGATGAGGTGAGGGTGAAACTCGGTCAGTAGGGAGTTGTTATGGAAACTAGACTTGCGATAGCCAGCGACCACGGAGGCGTCGAGCTGAAGCGGGTGCTGATCGAGCATTTGAGAGCCTTGGACTACGAGGTTCTTGATTTGGGCACTGAAGGCCCTGCCTCGGTTGATTACCCGGACTTCGCCGAGAGGCTGTGCAAGGCGATTCTTGCTGGCCAGGCCGAACGAGGCATTCTAGTCTGCGGGACAGGGATCGGCATGTCGATTACGGCAAACAAGTTCAAGGGGATATATGCCGCGCTTTGCACGAACGAGTTCATGGCCAGGATGTCGCGTGAGCACAACGATTCGAATGTTCTGTGTTTGGGCGGTCGGGTGCTGGGGGATGAGGTCGCGAAGGGCATCGTCGAAGTCTGGCTGAACACGGCATTTGGGGGCGGAAGGCACTCTCGCAGGACAGGGGAAATCAGGGTGATAGAGGGGGAGAACATTGCGGAATGATGCGTCGCCGGCAGGGCATCTGCGCAGGCGAACCGTTTGCCCGCAGCAGTGGGGTTGTGCGCACAATACAACAGGCATAAGTAGGACAATGGATGCGCTCGATGGAGAGCATTATTAGATTAGGAACAGACTTGGGCAGAAGGAGGCGTCTTGATGGAACCAGTGGCGATTGCGTCCGATCACGCCGGATTCAGTATGAAGCGTGTGTTGTGCGAACATCTGACGAAATCGGGTTATGAGGTTATGGACCTCGGCGCGGATAGCAGCGCTGAGGTGGACTATCCCGAATATGCTGAGAAGCTCTGCAAAGCGATTGTCCAGGGCGAGGTCAAACGGGGCATACTGCTCTGTGGCATAGGCGTATGTATGTCAATTGCAGCCAACAAGTTCAAGGGGATATATGCCGCGCTTTGCACGAACGAGTTCATGGCCCGAATGTCCAGGGCGCACATCGATTCAAACGTGTTGTGCCTCGGCGCCGGTGTCATAAGCGATGAGGTAGCAAAGGCCATAGTGGATGTGTGGCTGACGACCGACTTCGAGGGCGGCAAGTACAGCCGCCGTCTGGATAGAATCAAGAAGATTGAGAACAGCCTTATCTAAATGCCGGGGCCATTCATGTCGCCGGGGCGGGTCGTATCGATAACGGTTTGTTCGTGATCGATGAATGATTGAGGCCAAGTAATGTCCGACAAGAACATCCTTTACTACGGAGATAACCTGGAGGTCTTAAGGCTACACATCAAGGATGAGTCGGTCGATCTCATCTACCTCGATCCACCCTTCAAGAGCAACCAGGATTACAATGTCTTGTTCGCCGAGAGAAATGGGGCTCGCTCGAGGGCTCAGATCAAGGCGTTTGATGACACCTGGTTCTGGGGCGAGGAGGCGGCAGAATCTTATCAGGACATTGTCGAGGCGGGGGGAAAGGTCTCTGAGGCGATGCAGGCCTTCCGAAAGCTGCTCGGCCATAACGACATGATGGCCTACCTCGCCATTATGGCGCCGCGACTGGTGGAGCTAAATCGGGTTCTGAAACCGACCGGCAGCATTTATTTGCACTGCGACCCCACGGCAAGCCACTACCTGAAGCTGCTCATGGATGCGGTATTCACACGTAATTTCCGCAATGAGATCGTTTGGCATTACCGGAGGTGGACCGCTGCCTCGAAGACCTTTCAAAAAATGCATGACGTTTTGCTCTGGTACAGTAAGACCAGGACTTGGGTTTACAACAAACTAATGCAACCATTCTCTGAAAAAACTGCAATTGCTACCTTCAAACGCAAAGTAGAGGGAGGCCGCGCTATCCAGGACAAGACCCGGCTAATGGACCGTGACCCAAGCAAAGGCGTGGCTATGCACGATGTATGGGACATCCCATACGTACATCCTGTGGCGAAGGAGCGTTTGGGCTATCCTACGCAGAAGCCGGAGGCTCTTCTGGAGCGGATTATCAGAGCCAGCAGCAACGAGTGTAACGTTGTTCTCGACCCATTCTGTGGCTGCGGGACGACCATTACTGTAGCGCAGAAACTCAATCGGCGCTGGATCGGGATCGACGTAACGCACTTGGCAGTGACGCTTATTAAGCATCGTCTTCAAGACACATTTGGGGAGAAGATCAAGGACACTTACGACATCGTTGGCGAGCCAGTATCCATTTCTGGGGCGATGGAGCTTGCCAAGCAGGACCCGTATCAGTTCCAGTGGTGGGCGTTGGGTCTGGTAGGGGCAAGGCCTGCGGAGCAGAAGAAAGGAGCGGACGAGGGGATAGACGGGCGACTCTACTTCCACGACGAGGGCAAGGGCCGCGAGACAAAGCAGATAATCTTCTCGGTGAAGGCGGGCCACGTAGGTGTTTCGCACATTCGGGACCTGAGGGGCGTCATGGAACGCGAGAATGCCGAGATGGGCGTCCTGATAACCATGCAGCCGCCCACAAAGCCCATGCAAAGGGAGGCCGCAAGAGCGGAGTTTTATCATTCTCCGGGCTGGAACAAGCGCTATCCCCGCATCCAGGTCCTCTCGGTCGAGGAGCTCATTGGCGGCAAGGGCGTCAACTACCCCCCATCAAAGCACGTGAATGTAACATTCAAGAAGGCTCCGAAGGCCAAGCCAAACAGCGACTGCAATTCGAGCGATCTATTCAACTGACTGAAGGACAAGGAGATCAACTGATGCTTTCGATGGAGATTGTCAAAGAGGTCGATCCAGAGATTTACGAGGCGATAATGAACGAGGAGCATCGTCAGCTCGAGAAGCTGGAACTGATCGCGTCGGAGAACTTCGTATCCGAGGCTGTTCGGCAGGCGCAGAGCTGTGTGATGACGCACAAGTATGCGGAGGGCATTCCGGGCAAGAGGTATTATGGGGGGTGCGAGTTTGTCGATGTTGCCGAGCGGCTCGCGAGGTCACGCGCGATGAGCTTGTTTGGTGCGGACTACGCCAACGTGCAGCCTCATTCAGGCGCTCAGGCGAACATGGCGGTATACATGGCGGTGATGAAGCCGGGCGACAAAATGCTCGGGCTGTCGCTCACCTGCGGCGGGCATCTGACGCACGGCAGCCCGGTCAATTTCTCCGGGAAGCTCTATAACGTCGTTCCCTATGGCGTGAATCGGCAGACTGAGCAGATCGATTTCGATGAGGTCGAGAGGCTGGCACTCGAGCACAGGCCGAAGCTGATCGAGGTTGGCGGCAGCGCCTATCCGAGGACACTGGATTTCGCCAGGTTCAGAGAGATAGCGGACGAGGTCGGCGCCGTTGTCATGGCGGACATTGCGCACATCGCGGGCCTGGTTGTTGCTGGGGAGCATCCGAGCCCCGTTCCACACTGCCAGTTCATTACGACAACGACACACAAGACGCTTCGTGGCCCGCGCGGTGGGATCATTCTGTGTACCAAGTCCGACCGGAAGCTGATCAACAGGAGCGTATTTCCGGGGGTGCAGGGCGGGCCTCTGATGCACGTCATTGCATCGAAAGCGGTTGCGCTCAAGGAGGCGGCGACCGACAGTTACAGAGAATACATCGGTCAGGTTGTGAAGAACGCGACGTCGCTGGCCAAGACGCTCATGGATAGGGGGTATCGGCTTGTTTCTGGGGGCACGGACACGCACCTGATGCTGGTCGATGTGAGCGCGAAGGGTATGACCGGCAAGGATGCGGAGGAGTGGCTGGACAAGGCGAACATTACCTGTAACAAGAACACGGTCCCGTTCGAGACGGAAAGCCCGTTCATAACCAGCGGGATCAGGCTCGGAACGCCGGCGCTCACAACACGCGGGATGAAAGAGCCAGAGATGGAAAAGGTGGGAGAATTCATTGCCGATGTGCTTGACAGCCGCGGCGACGAGGGCGTCGTGGCGCGGGTTGGCAAGCAAGTCAAGGAGCTCACGTCGGGCTTCCCGCTTTATGCGCACTAGCGGGTGTATGGAATCTGCGAGGAGCTTGCGTGCGGATTGGCGGGACCTATCGAGCGTAGGGCGAGCCCCGGACGCCGGCGGTTTGTAGAGCTTCCCCGGCCAAAAGGCCCACGTATGCGGCAAATTGACGGCGAGGCGGCCCGCAACTGGCCCGATTTTGTCGGAGCGTTCTGTCAATCTTGCGCTTTGTTGGTTGACAGATCTCGCGATCGATGATATAGTTAGAAATAGCATGGACATGTCAGAAGCGGTTTGGACTGCGATAGCCCGCAATTGTTGTTCGGTAATTAGAGCGTAAATAATCCCAATTCCTCTAGGGGTACCCAAATGGTGACAAAGACGAGTCTGGCTAGGTTACGGGAGGAACTCCTTAAGAAAGCAAAGTGTCGCAAGGTAGTTACCTACCAGTGGATAAGCGACGAGTTGCCTTCTGGCGTTCCGGTATCTGGCGAGGAGCTGGATGACCTGATGATGGCGTTGAGCCAGCACGGCATCGAGATCGTGGACGCTGGCGCCGACGAGTTGATGGACCAGCTCGTGCAGGAGTCTGTGCCGGAGGAGGCGCCTGAATACGCCGATGACGAGTTGGATATGGATGAACATCATTACGACTCGGCCAAGGAGCACTCGCCCGTTAATGTGTCCGACACGTTGAAGATGTACTTTCGGGACATGGGCAAGGTGCCGCTTTTGGATAGAGAGGGCGAGGTCAGAATCGCCAAGCGGATCGAGATCGGCAAGACCAGGATTCTCAAGGCCGTTGTGTCTTCCCCGTTGGGCATCAAGGACCTGTTGCGTTTTGCGGCTGACCGGAGGCGGCGGGACAACATTCGGGAGATCGTCAAAGTTGAGGATTATCGGGAGAGTTATGACGAGGACGAGGATCGTGCGCGTGTTCTTAACACACTCTCCGATGTGAAGGCGGGATACAAGGATTATCTGAGCATGATGCGGCTTTGCAGGCGGGATGCGACCGCGACCAGGGATAACCGCAAGAGGGCCGGCAAGCTGTTTGCCGAGATAATCCAGAAGCTCATGTCACTAAATCTAAACCCGAAGTACGTCAACAGGATCACCGAGAAAATACGCGATCTTCTGAACCAGTGGACGGAGTGCGAGAAAGAGATTCGCAAATATGAGGAACACTGCGGGATGCCGGTTCAGGAGATCAGGAACGCGATACGTAGGCTGCGCGGCATTGCTGTCGAGAACAGAGACCGTAAAGAGAGACAAATAGGGTTCACGCTGGAGGAGCTCAGGGAGATAGACAGCATAATCAAGGACCGGCGCAGAAAGATAAAGAAGATCAAGGCCGAGTCGGGGATGACCTTGCCTGCATTGATGCAGGTATCGCACAGGGTTGCGATGGGCCAGGAGATCGCCAAGGAGGCCAAACGAGAGCTTTCAGAGGCCAATCTTCGGCTGGTTGTAAGTATCGCCAAGAAGTATGCCAACCGCGGATTGCATCTGTCCGACCTGATTCAGGAGGGCAACATTGGGCTGATGAAGGCAGTTGACAAATTCGAGTATAAACGTGGCTACAAGTTCTCGACGTATGCTACGTGGTGGATACGCCAGGCAATCACTAGGGCAATGGCGGACCAGGCTCGAACGATCAGGATACCGGTCCACATGATCGAGACTATCAACCGTATTGTTCGCACTTCTCGTTACTTGGTGCAGGAGTTTGGCCGTGAGCCGACGCCAGATGAGCTCGCACAGAGGCTCGCGATACCTCCGGACAAAATTCGCAAGATCATGAAAATAGCTCAAGAGCCGATCTCGCTGGAGACCCCGATCAACGAGGAGGAGGACAGCCACATCGGCGACTTCATCGAGGATAAGAAGATAATATCCCCGACCGACGCGGTCGATCGTCAGAACCTCAGGGAGATCACCCACCAGCTTCTGAGAAAGTATCTAACGCCGCGCGAGGAGATGGTAATCATGCTCAGAATGGGCATCGACACCGGATACGAGCACACCCTTGAGGAGGCGGGCATCATGTTCAACGTCACGCGGGAGCGCATTCGCCAGATCGAGGCCAAAGCCCTCAGGAAGCTACGGCATCCGACGAGGCGCAAGTTCCTCAAAGGCTTCACCCCTTAACCTGCTCGACCGACAAGACAGCTTCGATGGGCGCGTATCGCCTCTTGCTTTCCTGATCAATGAGCCTTATTGCAGTTTCGGACCTTCATCTTGCGCCAGGGGAGAACGAGCTTCAGGCCTGCTTCGTTCGCTTCCTCGAATTCATAAAGCCTGAGGCCGAATCAATTATCATAAACGGCGATCTGTTCAGTTTTTGGTTCGGATATCGCGATGTGGTTCCGTACTGCTATGTGCCGGCGCTATCCAAGCTGCTGGACCTTGCCGACAGCGGTGTTACTTTCAAATACCTGCACGGGAACCATGACTTCAACCTCGGGCCATTCTTCGAGCGAGCGCTGCCCGCAGTGATTTTCGCCGACTCGCTTCAGCTGGACTACCTGGGCGCCAAGGTCCACGTAGAGCACGGCGACCTCCTCGATCCAGACGATATCGGCTATAGGATTCTCAGGAAGGTCGTCAGGAGCAGACCCATGGCCTGGCTATTCCACGCTTTGCCGCCTCATATAGGCCTTCATGTGGCCAACTGCTCTGCACACGTCAGCAGGAACTACGTGATCGGCAAGAACAGCAACTTCTACTATCACTGCTTCGATTCGGCATACAGAACGATGAAGTCGGGCGCAGACCTTGTCGTCTATGGCCACGGCCACCGCACCATCTTCTCCGAGATGCTCGTCGATGATCGCCAGAAGCTGCTGGTGATGCTCCCCGGCTTCGAGCAGGACGGGCTGTGTTTCCTGCGGCTTGCGCCGGGCAGAAGTGGGATATTCACTTTCGACATGAGCACTGGCAAGGAGAGGCCGCTTCATCTTTTCGATATCGCCACGCTTGGTAAGGAACTCGAGGTGTAGTGTTACTTGACGCTTATCTTAGGCATAGATACATCCTGCGACGACACGTCCTGCGCGGTTGCGTCGGACGGAAGAGAGATTCTCTCCAACGTCGTCGCCTCGCAAATCGCTGACCACTCCGAGTTCGGCGGCGTAGTGCCGGAGATTGCCTGCCGGCGGCACATTGAGAACATCATATCGGTTGTCAGAAGAGCTCTTTCGGATGCGGACTGCACGCTCGGCGACTGCTCCGCGATAGCGGTTACGCAAGGCCCTGGGCTTGTCGGTGCGCTGCTTGTTGGGATAGGCGTTGCCAAGGCAATCGCATACTCACGCGGCCTGCCACTGGTGCCCGTCAACCACCTTGAGGGGCACATCATCTCGCCTCTTCTTACCCCAAGCGCTCAATGCAGTTTCCCGTTTGTCTCGCTCGTCGTCTCCGGCGGCCACACCAGCCTCTACGTTGCAAGAGACTTCGGTCAATATGAACTCAGGGGCCGGACGGTTGACGACGCGGCCGGCGAGGCGTTCGACAAGGTAGCAAAGGCGCTCTCGCTGGGCTATCCGGGCGGCCCGGTGATTGAACGGCTGGCGAGCCAGTCACGCGGCGATTGCATCTCTTTCCCAAGCCCGATGATCAGGCACGACAACTACGACTTCAGCTTCTCCGGTCTCAAGACAGCAGTCCTCAACTACCTCAGGTTCGAGCTCGGGATTGCCTCACCGCAAGATGCCTCGGCCAAGCTCGAGGCCAGCATGGTCAGCAGGATATGCGCTGGGTTCCAGCAGGCCGTATTCGACGTCTTGATCCACAAAACTCTGAGGCTTGCCCAATCAGAGGACATCTCGCTGATCGGACTCGGCGGCGGAGTCTCAGCCAACGCCGAGCTGCGCAAGCGGCTCTCGGACGCGGCTCGAGAACGGGGGCTTCACGTTCTGTTGCCGCCCAAGGACCTCAGCACTGACAACGCCGCGATGATCGCCTGCGCTGCGTTCCACCACCTCGAGAAGAACGAGCTCGCAGGCCTCGACCTCGACGCGGTCCCTGGCCTTGCTCTATGACCGCTCCCCTCGCCGCAGCTTCAATCGGACAAGCATATTGAGAGGGTTATGGTGGAAGACAATAACGATGCCGAGAACCTAATACGGCCGAGCAGAAACGGACGGAGCGAGCTGCTCCTCCTCGCGCTCGTATTCCTCATGCTTTCCGTGGTCTTCACTCGCAACGTTGCGCTGTTTATCGCTGACGGGACCCCGTGCGGCGGTGGCGACTCGGCCATGTTCGCCTGGAACTTCTGGTGGGTTGCCGAACAGATCAAGCATGGCGACCTGTTCTTCAACTGCGACTGGGCGATGATCCCGTTCGGGATCAGGACAATCTATCACACCACAATCCCCCTGCACTGCGCCGCGCTTGCGCCCATTACTTGGCTTTGGGGACCAATTGTCTCGAGCAATCTAAGCCTGATCTTGTCGTTCGCTCTTGGAGCACTCGGCATGGCCGTTCTAGTTCGGTTTCTCACCGGCTCCCATTTGGCCGGCCTCTGTGCCGGAATCGCGTTCGCCTTCTCTACAACGCACTGGTACCACGCTATCGGACACTACAACCTGACAGCTACAGAGCTTCTCCCATTTTGCCTCTATTTCCTGCTCAAATGGACCAAAAACCACAGACAGTTTGACCTTGTCATGGCGGCCGCGCTCCTTGCTCTAAACCTCTACAACGACTACACCACGACAATCATCCTTGGCCTGTGCGCTGCCCCGATCTTCGTGCTGGGTCTCGTCCGGACAGCAAGGTCTCGCGGCAAGAAGAAAAGCCTGTTGGCCCTTAGTTTGGCGGCTGTTGTGTTCTGTGTCATAGCCTCTCCTGTAATCTACTACGCCAGCGAGTTCTCGTCGCTGTTCGACGCCGATTGGGGGCGCGACACGGGTCTTGCGGTGCGGTCATCGGCAGACGCATTCAGCTACTTCGTCCCGGACAGCCTCGTGTGGTTCGCCAGCGAAAGGCTCAAGCAAGGATGGCCCTCTCGAATCACCGGCGGCGGACTGGACCGGCCCCAGTTCTTTGGCGTCTTCGCGCTGCTTCTGCTTTGTCTTGGCGCTTTTTCTCTTCGCAAGAAAGACAAGGGCCTTCTCGTGTGCCTGCTGGTCGGACTTCTTGTCTGTTTGGCCATATCGCTTGGGCCCAAGCCAAAAGCGTTCGGCGTGCAGTTCATTCCAGCTGCACTGTCTCCATTCACCCTCCTAACAAGCCTTCCGCTGCTCGCAGACCTCAGAATCCCCGGCCGCTTCGGGCTCGGAGTAGCGCTGGCCGGGGCGATTCTCGTTGGCTTCGGCGCTGCAAGACTCTTCTCAAAACAAAGGTCTAAGGAGGCCACGGCGATACTGACCGTGCTGGTCGCCGGACTATTGTTCGCGGAGCGAGTGCACGTGCCCATCACCACAAATAGGACCAGGCTCCCTTCGGTCTATAATGCGATTGGAACGCTTTCGCCCAAGCCACGAGGGATTCTCATTACTCCATTCCAGGTGTGGTCAGGGCAGGGCATGGTTGGGACCTTCCCGTTCGTGGACCCCTCGATCATGCTCTTATACCAGACAGTGCACAAGACCCCCATGGCTAACGGCTATGCATCTCGCATACCGAGGGAGATCACATCGTATTACCGACAAGCGCCCCTTCTGTCCAGCCTCATGGCTCTTCAGACCGGACGAGGGATTGACCTCGACCGTATTCTCTCTGAGAGGGACTATGTCGAGCAGATCACGTCCCTTCTGGGACTGACTCATATCGTCTGCGATTACAGGGCCAACTACTGGGCGGGCGGCTATCCAATGAAGCGCTACATCGAAGATGTGCTCGGCGCTAAAATGGTCTATCAAGACAGGACAGGGCGCATCTATCGACTGCCACTCACCGACAAACCGGCGAGACGGCTCGTCATCACACCCGACGAGCCCTCGGCAAGGCTATATCTCATGGAGGGCTGGCAGAACCCCATCACATATTCAGGCAGAAAGCGCATCATCTTCGACCCCTGCCGGCGCCGCGCCGGGAGCTCTCGTGCCCCGCGGCTGAGGGTGATCTTCAGAAACTGCACGAGCTCGAATGAGCTACATTACGTCTGTCAATTCACACCTGTCTTCCCTGCTCGATTCAAGATGACTCACTTCAGAATCGACCTTGACGGCAACGCCATCCCGAACGACCAAATCTCTGAAGACGACAGGACGTTGGTCCGAGGCGCACTCGATTCAGAGTTGCTGCCGGGCCTGCACTACCTGACGCTCGCGCCGAACCACGATGTTGAGGAGGACTCGCAGCCGGATAGCCTGTCCGACCAAGCGATGTTCATCGAGAGCATCGAACTTCGGTGGTGACGTGGGTCGCTCGCCGTCTAGGGCTTGCGCCGAAGAAGCGAGAAGAACATCCCGTCGCAGTCATAGACATGCGGAAACAGCGTGAGGCCAAACTCGCCCATCGATGGACGAAGCAGCGCGGGAACATCGGGTAATCGGCAGACCTCGAAGTCAGCATTGCGGCTCAAGAACTTCCTGATGACTTCCTCGTTTTCCTCGGGCTCCAGGCTGCACGTGGAATATAGAATCGTGCCTGGCTGCTTGGCGAGTTGCATGCACGATTCGAGCATGTTGAGTGCCAGGCTGGCCGTTTTTCTCAGATGCGACGGCCGCACGCGCCACCTTATCTCTGGGTGTCGGCGGATGGTGCCTGTGCCGGTGCAGGGCGCATCGAGAATGACGAGGTCGAAGGATTTTGGTCTCAGCGTTGGGGAGAGAAGGTCGCCAGCGACTAGGCGGACGTTCTTGAGGCCGAGCCTCTTTGCCTGCTCTCTGCTTTGCTCCACCTTTCTCAGATAGGTGTCGTTTCCGACCACGAGAGCGATTGGGAAACGCTCCGCAAGCAGCGTGAGTTTTTGGCCGATGCCGGCGCAGACATCGACTATCGAGTGCGGCCTCAGAGTTTCAACAAGCAGGCTCAAGACCTGTGCTCCTTCGTCCTGAACAGTGAACAACCCCTCGCGCCACTCCGGCGTCTCCTCGAGCGGCCCAGGTCCCGAGAGCCTGAGCGCACTGGGGCACAGCGCGGACGCCTCCGCACCAAAGCCGCGCATAGCGAGCCTTTCTGCAAGGTCGGACACTGTTATCTTGGTCCTGTTCACGCGAACGGCCTTGACTGGCAGCTCGTTAAGCTTCGAGATGAGCGCGACTAGCTGGTCCCTCGCAAACCTATGGCGCCACCTCTGCACCAAGTATTCAGGGAAAGAGAACGCAACAGCAACCGACTTCACGAACTTCGCCTCGTCCGCCTCGAACGCGACTTTGGGGCGCTCGAGGGACGACTTGCAGCGGACGAGGCGCCTCAGCAAGGCGTTCACAAAGCCAGCAGCCTTCGGCCCGCATCGCTCCTTCACAAGGCCAACGCTCTCGTTGACCGCGGCAGAATCAGGGACCCTTTCCATGAACATCACTTGATAGGCGCCGAGCCTGAGCGCTGCGAGGGTCCGCACGTCAGTTTTGCCGGGCCGGAACGACCCGGCCTGCATGAGATAGTAGTCAAGCAGCGTGCGATTCCTCAGCGTGCCAAAGATGAGCGCCTTGGCGAATCGCCTCTCGGTCGGCGGGAGATTCTGGCTTTTGGTCAGGAGCGCATCTAACAGCGAGTCCGAGTAGCTCCGCTGCGTTTGGACGCGCAGCAGCACCTCATAAGCGATGGTTCTTGCGGATGTCATGTTTTGGTATAGGAGAGAATGCGCCTCAAGAGCTCCGACCTTCCCAGCCCTGTCTTCGATGAGAAGAGGATGACTTGCGAGCTCTTGATGCTTTCAATCGCGCCCGTTATTGCCTTGACGGCTGCGTTGTGCTTTGACCTCGATATCTTGTCGGCCTTCGTCGCGGCAACCACGAGCGCAACGTTGTGTGCGGCCAGCCACCGCCAGACAACCACGTCCGACGTCTCAGGCGGCCTTCTGCAATCTACGAGCGAGACGCACAGCGAGGCGCGGCCGGATGACAGGTATGCCTCGATCAGCGGCGCCAGTTTTGCCCGAAGGGCCTTAGATGCCTTCGAATAGCCATATCCCGGCAGATCGACCAGGCAGATAGCATCGTTCACGCTATAGAAGTTGATACACCTCGTTCTCCCCGGGGTTACGCTTGCCCGAGCGAGGCGCTTTCTCTGAACAAGGCAGTTGATTAGCGAGGACTTACCGACATTTGACCTTCCGGCGAACGCGATCTCTGGCAGAACTTGGTCTGGCATCCAATCTAGTGAGTGCGAGCTCGCCATAAATCGAACCGAGCTTATGCGCATGAGTTTGCGGACGTGTTGTTATTGTGATCGAAAAACTCGCTACCCCGCCCAAGACACTAAATAACAGAGGTCGCCCTCACAGCGGACGACCTCTGCAGGAGAAGAATAATGAGAGAAAAATCAGCTACTCGATTCCTTGGCCAAAGGCCTTCTGCGCCTTCACGAGACATCCATCGCCGCTAGAGCTATTCCACAGCATTGCCCAAGCGATAAGAGGCATCGGCGGCACCGCATTTGAGCTAATCGTCAAGCACCCGTGCCCCACAGTGTCCAGCATGCTAACCGATATTGAGAACAGGCCGCGCGGCATCAAGCTAAACGGGACCTCGCCTACGAGGAAACCACGCTGATCGTTCACTGATATTTTGCCCGTGACCGGCGCATCGTTGGGGTTGCGGACCCATATAAAAGTATCCTTGTATAGAAGCGAGTCAAACTCCCAATACGGGATATATATGGGCGGCGTGAAGCTCTTGGCTGGGGGAACAGGATAGAACTGAGACCGGTTGCTGTTCAGCCATACTGCGAACACGCCTATCTCGCCGCTCGTTGGCCAAACCGCCCGGGCCCAACCAGCCTCCCCAGTCATGGTGCATCTGCTAGCCTGAATAACGCTCATTCCACCTGCCGGCACCGAGGCAAGGTCGGCGCCTCGGATGTTCGCTGCATCATTGTAGAAAGTAATCTGAGACGAGACAGGCCTATCGCCGAGATTGGCAAAAACGACGTAGGTGTCAAGGTTGAAAGCGGGCTGATTCCTCCAAGACGGCACCAAATACGGCGTCGTCTCGCCGCTGCCAAGAACAGGCAGCTCAAATCCTCCGCCTCTCACTTTGTTGAGCATAACGGCCCAGACCCTAACCGGGTCGCTGAAGACCAGCTTGGCCGAACCGATGCTGGTCCCAGTTATTGCCTCGGAGAAAAGCAACGTCCTAATCCCGAAAGGCGCCAACTCCAAGTGTGTCGTTGCTGTGGCTGCGCCAAACTCATCAAGAAAAGTGATCTCCGCGCTCACATCGCGATCAAACTGGTTTGCCAGGGCGATAAATGTATCGTATTTGACCTTGCCATCTCCGTACCTGATGACCTGCCAAAACGGCAGGCGAAGCGGGCCTGGCCTTGCACCTGTAAGGTCAAGAGCGATAGTGGGTCCCGCATCGACCTTGCCCCACACAACCAACCGCCCGTTCGTCCACGTGAGGTTCCCACTGCCAGTATCGGAATCGGTTACTCCAGGAATCTCCGAGACCTTCAGGACCTTCGTCTCGTGCCCAGCAACCTGTATCGAATTCGGGGTGATCGGCTGACCGTTGTATCTCCAAAGCGAGACCTGAACGTCAACCGGGTCGCGCCCGGTGTTGGTCAGCACGATGCTCGTCTCGATGTTCGGCGAGATGTTCTTCTCAACGATCCAATACGGTAAGATCGCCTCCTCCTGATATATGACCGTCGGACCAGCGAAATAGCCGGTCTCGGGAGACCTCGCCGTGCCACCAAAGCCATCGTTTGCGAAGAAGTAGTAGTGATGCTCGCCCGACGATAATGCGCCCGGCGATGCGACGTAAGTGTAGGTGCCGTCAGAACCTTCTCCCGACGCAAGCCACATCTCGTGTTCATCACCGTCCAACCAGACAGACATAAGATGAGGCGCATCACCCTCCTCATCGAAGTAATCGACGCCGAACACGTATCTATCGAAAAACCTACCTGTCTCGGGATTGACCGCCGGATCGCTCAACACTGGTGGTGTGTTGGTCTTGCTCACATAAGGCCCCTCGAACTCGTCTCCAGCGCTTGGCGTCCTGGTCTCGGCGCCCAAGCTGTCTTTGGCGTAGAACCAATACGAGTGCAGCCCTTCGGAAAGACCGAAGACCGACACCCCATAGACGCCATTCGCAGGGCTGCCGCTCAGAAGCTCCATTTGGTGGGAGTCCCCATCGAGATACATGAGGACCTCTTCGGCGGGGTTGGCGTTAATATCTGAATAATCAACGCTGAACTGAAACTCCGTTGTCCCAGTACCGGACGCAGGGTCCACCATTCCCCTATTCAGATTAGGCGGCGCGTTAGTTCCGGTCACATCAGGGCCTGATATAACACCTTTCATCGGCAGCCGGCCTGCACCACCCGTCTCGTCAATGAAGCTGAAATAGAAGCTATGACTACCCAAAGCTAGCTGTGAGGTGCTGAAGTAGTAGGTTGCCCCGCTAGCGAAGTTGGCCAGCTCAGGTATCGCGGTCGCCGCGCCGTCGTCAGTAATGCCTTCGAGGAACGACATCTCATGCGGTGAACCATCCAGGACCACCGTCTTGCTTATCGGTGTATAATCGTGCGGACTCGTGTAACGAACGGTGAATGCGACTGGTGTCTGAAACAGCGGGCGCCTCGGCGAGACCATCCCATCAGAGAGCATCGGAACCTCTCCCCCGCCCAGCACAACCGGCCCGCTGACGTAGCCGGCCGATGGCCATCGAGTTGTCTTGCCGTAGCAATCGTCAAACTCGAAGTAATAGACGTGGCCCTCCTCGCTCAGGAAAGTCTCATACCTGTACAAACCGTTCTCCGCAGAGCCAGATGCCAGCCACATCTGGTAAGGAACGTCATCTATGAACACGTAGGGGTTCCCCGGAAGGTCGCCGTCCGAATCGTAGTAATAGACCGAATACGTAAACAAACTGATACGTGATCCTGTCAAAGGCGAAACGCCCGGGTTCGAGAGATCCGGGGCAGCATTATACTGCTCACCGACCCTGACGTTCTCGTATGTCCCGCCACGGGCCGGAAGCCGTCCTGTGCCACCATTGCCGTCCTTGAAGTAAAAGTAGTACTTGTGGATACCTGGGCCAAGCGTTACCTGCGCCTGATAGTATGCATCTGAGCGTTTGACCGCACCCGGACTGCCAACTATCAGCATCGGATAGGGAACCTCGTCGATCACGACACAACCGTCGTAAGGACCATTGTCTCCGTCCCAGATTCCATTGCAGTTGGCGTCATCGAAGCGCTCCGACTCCCATAGTCCATTAGCATTGAGGTCGATGAAAGTATCCCCGTCCTTCGGATTGTACGGCGAGTCTTGGGAGGACCACCAGTCAGTCGGGTCCGGCCAGGGGTCGCTGCCCGGATCAACATACCATGTGTCATCCGAGCAGTGGTCGCCCATATCGTTCCAACCCTCATAGTCAATGATGCCGTTATTCGCTATCAGGTCACCCTTGTAGTCTCTCTGCAGCGTTCCTCCAGCCCAGTTCCCACCGTTGTCGTCTCCAGTCCGGAACGGCTCAAAATCCGGCGCCCCATCGACATAAAATCCAGCCTCGTTCACGTCGTAGTAGTGAATACTAAACGTAAACACCGTGCCTGGCGGTCCCGAAAGCGGCGAAACCGATGGCTCGGTGAGCTCTGGCGGGCTGTTGCTGAAACCCAGCGGCGCGGCTGTTATGATCGACCAGTCCTCAAAGTTCTCCATGGCTGCATGCGGCTTGCTGCCGTTCGACCACCACCACGTATTGTGGGCAATAACCTGGTGGGTGCCAGCTGAGTAATTATACCCAACCCCCAAGACCGCATGTGTGTTCCATCCATTCCCAGAGTAGTCAGAGCTGATCCCGAAATAGACAGGATGGTTCTTGTCGATCTCCTGCTGAAGCGTGCTAATTATCGCCGGAGAAACCCCGCGACCCCAATAATCCAAATGGTCGGTGGTGAAGGAGTAGCCGTAAAACTCGCCTGTCTCCTGAATCGTCCTCTCTGCAACCTCACGATCTATCCCGTATTTATTAAGTATGCAGCCGTCGTAGCCTGGGCCGCCCAGCTCCTCGCGACCAAACTCACTGTCAGCTATGTTCTGTCCAAACTCCACAATCTTGTCGTGAAGGTCCTGAATGGTGAACGGCGCTGTCCCGCACCAAGAAAGACTCTCTGGCCCATCAAACCAGAAGTTCTTATAGCCCCAAGCATTGCCATAATAGCCAAGCATCATCGTCATAGAGGTCGGGCCGCAGCCCTTATACCACGTGAACTCGTAGTCGTGCGCCTCGGAGTTGATGATCTTTGCGACCAAGACATCGGCGCCTTGCTTCACTTCCGGGACCCCATTAGCCGACAACACATATTGCCGCCAGAAGCCTTTAACTTTGTCCCGATTCTGCAAGGATACGCTTGTGTATCTGTCCAGGTAAGCCGCCACCTCGACCTTGGGGCACACCCGAAAACTGCCGAGATGAATCACGATGCCATCGGCCGCGTCGCGGTCCTTTGTATTCTTGGCTTTAATCTTCACCAAGTAGTCGAAGGGCGGCGCGAAAACGAACTGCACATCGCCCGGCTCGTAGCCCATATCCCATACTGTGTCCAGAGACCTTTCAAGGCCCCAAGACGGACGCAGACCGCCGGAATATTCGAAGAATGGGTGGAAATCATCCCGGGCGCTGACAGTCATATAACCCAGATACACGTTCTCCCGCTTGACCGAGTAAACATAAACAAGTGGGACGCCACTCAGATCGTAGTATGTTTCCCGGTCAGCGAAATCCGCGTCCTTCCATTCCGGAAAAGATGCAGAGGCCACTGTTTTGCAGTATTGAAGTGATTTATCGAGCTTCTCGGGCGTCAACACCTCTCCCCATACGAAGCTCGCAAAGACAACAAGCAGCACAGCTGCTAAGAGAATGGCGCGAAGCCATGAGGTTCTCGCAGATTTTCCAAATGGGCTGGCCATTTGTGCCTCCTCCTTAATATTTCTCCTGAACATTTCGCTCAAACGATCAACACAATAAATATACCGAGGCGCCCACCACCTTGTCAAGCGAATCCGTAAACACAATAATCGCGCTGTCGGGTTAGCTGCGTTGCAGGTCTGTTTGGGGTGTGGCGGCATGACACCACACCCCAAAACCTCCGACTGGTGCGATTGCGAAGCCAAGTCGTGCGCCCAACGAGCGCATATCGAAAGCGTTAGACGCGCTTGAGGTATAAGACCTCCGCTGCCCAATCTCATCCTTGGGCCCCACTCGCGCAGTTGAAATGCTAGTGCACTTGCCCTACGATGTGCTCGAGTTTTTTGGCGCTTATGGTAATAGGCGAAGTGAGGATCTGTTGAAAGCGAAAACGCTAACCAAGCGAGAGATAGCGCAGGCCTTACGGGATGCGCACGGTGGGCTTTCGCTTGCCGAGTCGCACGAGCTGGCAGATGCTATTTTGGGCGCAATTGAGGAGGGTCTGCTGGCCGACGCGAAGGTCAAGGTCAGAGGCTTCGGAACGTTTGAGCTGAGGAGGCGCCGGCGGAGGACGACGAGACATCCGGTAACGACTGAGCCGGTTGAGGTCCCGGAGTTGGTCACCGTGCGGTTCCGGCAGGGCGGCGACTTCTTCTCGAGATAGGGAGTGCTCCCCGTCTTCGTGGGGTGAAATGCTTTGGCTAAGATGTTCTACAGGATCGGCGAGGTCAGCAAGCTAGCAGAGGTGGACGCTCCCACGCTGCGGTATTGGGAGAAGGAGTTTTCTCTCCTGAAGCCGCAGAAAACCCGGTCGGGACAGAGGATATACAGCCAGCGGGACCTTGAGCTGGTTCTTAGGATAAAAACACTGCTATATGAAGATGGATATACAGTGAGCGGCGCAAGGAAGAGGCTTTCGGGCCCGGCCCGCGAGGTGGGCGAAGCGCCCGATGACAGTGGTCCCGAGACGGATAGGCCGCACGCGGACCGGCTTCGGCGCGCGAGGCAGTTGGCTCGTGAAATACTGGAGATTCTCAATACTCAGAACATATCGGAGTGAGTAATGGCAACGAAGGTTTTGGTTACGGGTGGTGCGGGGTTCATCGGTTCTCACCTGGTAGATAGGCTGCTTGATTCGGGCTATGAGGTTACGGTTTATGACAGCCTCGAGAAGCAGGTCCACGGCGAGGAGCAGAGAGTCCCTGGGTATCTCAGTTCGGATGCGGAGTTCATAAAAGGCGACGTCAGAGACAGGGATGCCCTTTACAACGCGATTAAGGGCAAGCAGGTCATATTTCACGAGGCGGCCGCGGTCGGTGTTGGGCAGTCGATGTACGAGATCGCGCGCTACACGGACATCAACACTATGGGCGGTGCGGTTCTGCTGGACATTCTCGCAAATGAGAGGCATCAGGTGGAGAAGGTCCTGGTGGCGTCGTCCATGTCCATCTATGGCGAGGGCAAGTACGAATGCCCCCGATGCGGAGCGATCCATCCGAAGCTGCGGTCTGAGGACCAGCTGGCCAGAGGCGAGTGGGAGATGCACTGCCCCAAGTGCGGAGCCATCGCAAAGCCGCTGCCGACAGACGAGGAGAAGCCGCTGTCCCCCACTTCCATCTATGCTATCACCAAGCGAGACCACGAGGAGATGTTCATCAGCACGGGCGTTGCCTACAAGCTACCGACCGTCGCGCTTCGATACTTCAACGCTTATGGGCCCAGGCAGGCGCTGTCCAATCCCTACACGGGCGTGTGCGCCATTTTCGGAAGCCGAATCCTGAACGATCATTCGCCAATAATCTTCGAGGACGGCCTTCAGAGCCGCGACTTTATCAGCGTGCAAGACATCGCCGAGGCGAACCTCCTGGCGCTTGAGAGCGACAAGGCCAACTACCAAGTATTTAACGTGGGGACTGGCAGGGGAACCTCGGTGCTCGATATCGCCAGCATCCTCATCGACAGGGTCGGAAAGGTCGAGGGGCTCGTGCCGCAGATTGTAAATAAGTTTCGGGCTGGGGACATACGACATTGCTTCGCGGATATAAGCAAGATCAAGAGCTCACTGGGCTTTGAGCCAAAGGTCTCATTCGAGGACGGTATAACTGAACTGACGAGCTGGGTTGCCAACCAGACCGCGACCGACGGCGTGGAGCAAGCGCTTGCGGAGCTCAGGCGCCGCAATCTGACCTCGTAGTGACAATCCGGTGGGGAGATTCCCACATCGGGATGCGCTTAGGTTCATGGCACTTCGCACCTTGTCTCTTGACAGATCTGAGAACCACCCTTACGGTAGATGTGTTTTGCTCAAGAAGAATACAGACTATGCGAGGCTAGTCGAGAGTGAGAAGAACTGCGTCAGCGCTGCTTATACTGTCGTGCTCTAAACGGAAGAAGCACACTACTGAGCCACTTCCAGCCATTGAGCTCTATGACGGACCCGCATTCAGGGTGGTTCGCAAATTCTTTAGGGAGGCTAACGGGGCCCCGAAGGTCGACGTCGTGATTCTGTCTGCCAAATACGGATTCATTTCCGGAGATGACAGAATAGGGCATTACGATCTTCGCATGTCAAAGAAGCTGGCTAGCGAAAACGCCAATTTGTGGCGAGGTCAGCTTATCAGGCTTCTTAATGGGAGGTTGTACCGCAATGTGTTCGTTAACCTCGGCCGCGATTACATGCTGGCACTGCCCGATCTCGCAGAATATGTAACGAAGATGGGTGAAATCACCACGGCTAATGGGAGGATTGGTGAGCGATTGCATGGGCTGAAGCAATGGCTCCGGGCTCTGGCGTTCGGCCAAAAATAGGAAAGAGACATGTCGGATATTTTCGATGACCCAGATCTAATAAGATGCATTGCCAATGAAGGAGGACTCCTTTTTCTGGGAGCCGGCTTTTCTCAAGCTGCGGGGCTTCCTGGAACACGCGATTTGTGTGATTTACTGCTTAAGAAAATTGCTAATGAGGCACGCAAGAACAAAAAGGATCCGCCAAGAATCGGGGAATACGACCTGGCGGGTGCAGCAGACCATTATGACCATTTCTGTGGCCCCGGCGCCGCGAAGCACGATGTGGCGCAATACTTGAAGCAAAAGACCAAGTCCGCCGATTCTTCGCTTGCATTGTCATTAGTTGATCTGCCGATCTCGGTGATAGTGACCACCAACTATGACGAACTCATCGAGACGGCATTCGGAGACAAAATAGAAGTCTGGTCCAGGGACGATCACGTAGGGCAACGCCAGAGAAGGAGTCTGCTCATCAAAATGCACGGCAGCGCAATAGACGAGAAGGCGATGATTCTCAACCGAGATGACTACGACAATTACCAGAGGCAACGCCCCAAAATGAGCACCGTGATCGAAAGCGAACTCCTGCAATCACGGGTCGTCATAGTTGGCTGTGGTCTTCAAGATGGGAACATGCGTCGAATCATCAAAGGCTTGAGAGACGATCGGAAATGGCAAGCTCCTATCACGTGTGTCATGTTGGATGAGGACAGCACGCTAGAGAACGAATGGAGAAGTTACGGTTTTTGCTTTGTACATTGCGACGCGGGAGAATATCTTCGTGAATTGGTGCAGAAGGTTGACGAATATTCAAGACAAGAACATGAAGTGCTCCATCCAAGAGAAGTGCCGTCTGACATTCCCCCGCAAGAAGATCACAATCCATTCCGGTTCTTCCAGGCGGATAAAATAAGTCCAGAAGACATAGACAAAGTCAGGAAGTACTTCATAGACACCCCGAACTATGCTAAAGTATGCTCAGAAGCCAGCAATACACTCATAGAAGGCCATCGGGGTTCGGGCAAGACCATGCTTCTTCGACATCTTTCGCTTGAAGTTCAGCTAGCGGAAAAGCGAGAGAAGAGCGAAAGGCCTCGTTTCTGTGGCTTTTACATCAAATGTGGGATCAAATATTTTAGCTCTCAACTCTGTCTTGGGTCAGGAGATACAAAGGACAGGGCTTGGGTAGATTATTTCACCCACGTTTTCAACCTGCTTCTGGCTTTGCGGGTGACACAGACATTGAGACTAGTATCGGATCTTGACCTTCTAGACATTGACCGGAATCGCGAAATGGTCTTTTGTCAAGAGCTCTTAGGAGATTTGCTGCGAATCACATCTCTACGTGGCAACGAGAAAACTTGTTTTAAGAGTGCCGACCGAGCAATTGAGGCAGAATTCAATGATGCACGGGCATCACTTGACAGAATAACCTCCTGTTTGCCCCTTGATTTCCCATATCAACTTGTTAACCGTCTGAGGGATTTGCACACGCTATTTGGGAATGCTCAAATCTTTTTTCTACTGGATGAGATGGAGCATCTCACTGATGCACAATCACGCGTTGTGAATTGTTTCCTGCGTGCACGTGATGCTCCCATAACCTACAAAGTTGCTTCTACATATGAGCGATGGCCAAAGAGGGATGTAAACGACGAACTGCTCCGCCTTGGGCATGACTACACACTGGTTATCACAGATAAATACAGTCGTAACGATAAGCAGCGATATTTCAATTTCCTAAGGCGAGTAGCAGATAAGTGTCTTCAGCAGTCTCGCTGTGGCGTCGAAACAGTCGATGAACTGCTTGAAGAACGAAAACGAACCAGCAACGAAGAAAAGATCCGACTCGCGGGCCGGGATTTCTCCGGTTGGCGCAGGTATCCATATCTTTGTTCAGGGATAGTCCGCACGTTCGTAAGCCTGTTGAAGGACACAGTGAGTGCCGCCTATCCTGATATAGCGAACAAAGCTGTGCGAATCAGACCGATCTCCTTTCAGATTCAGCGTTCAGTTGTCTCGAGAAAATCAGCGATACACCGTCTCGGCTATTTGGACACCAAGGATCCTCTGCAGGTGCTTCGATTCATCGACGCATTATCTAGGATGTTTCGCGAGGAGTTTGAGCATAGCGCAAGGCAAGAGCTGGAGAATCTCGCGGAACAAAAGGGGTTTTCCCGAGATAACATCAGGACTGTGTCGCAATTCCACATAAGCGATCCTGGAGACCTATCCCCAAAGATAAAGACCATAATCAACTATTGTGTTGAAGTAGGACTACTTCAGACACCCCTTGGGGCGAGGCAGCCCCAGCAGCGCCGGCACATCCCTCATGACGGCTATAAGCTCCACAGGATGCTAACACCCTATTATCAGCTTTCGTACGCCAATCGACACCCCAGAACTCTTGGTGCTGGCCTATTGAATAGAATATTTGAGCTTTCAGAAAGTGAATTCGTCAAATCCGCTTTGTCGAGACAGCGAAGACCTGAGAATGATCAGTATTCGCTTTTCCAGGAGACGGCCACAGAGGCCAAGCCGGACGAATTACCCGGGCTTGACTATGGGGAGGACGATGACTTCTAGACGAATTTCCCCGCTACTAAACGCTAGTCCGGGATTGGCCTCCGATTCATTTCTACTTACCGCGGTGAGCTTTGAGGAACGATTTATCGCTGGGCTGACCAGACTTACGGAGACAAAAGCGATTTCTATGGTAATGCTCGTTGTTTTTGACGTCTATTTCAGAGAGCCGGAAGAAGGGTCTGACGACCGTGATAAGGACGCTCGAGAGCGCTTTCATGAAAACCATAAACGTGGTCTTCAGATCCTGGTGGATCGCGCAATCCCGTATGATGAAATGCGGCTTACTTTGGATGACCTGGATACATGGACTAAACTCGCGCAGACTCTAGATGTGAGAACCATGGTTTTTGACATCTCCACCTTCCCACGGTCATATATCCTCACGATGCTGCGGTTTATTCCTAGAAAGCCCCAATTTCTCGCATACACTAAGGTCGGACGGCATCGATATCCGGAGGATGCGTACGCGATTGGTCTGAAAAATGTGATCACGCTGCCAGGCTTCGAAGGGGCTGTCGGCTGGCGGCCTACACTTCTTGTGATCTCGCTTGGCTATGAGGGAGCTCGAGCATATTCGCTCTTCAAGCGGTACGATCCTATTCGTACACTCGCAATACTGGGTGATCCGGGAGAGAAAGATTCGGCTCGTAACAAAATACTGGAAACGGCCAAGAAGAACAATAGCACCTTGCTTTCCACGGATTCCGTGTACTATGCGAGTTTACCGAGCTATGACCCCCAGGCATTCTGCGCTCAGTGCGAGGCACTGATCGAGAGACTTCGGCAATCTGTCGAACGCGAACAAGGAATCGCTCCCGATATCGTTCTGGCGCCAGTCGGCACGAAAATGCAGGCTATAGGCTTATACGAGGTGTGGAATAGACATCAAGAATATCAAATGGCCTATCCGATACCGATGAAGCGAAGAAGGGGAACCGAGGAGGCCGGGGAGACTCTATTTTATTCCGGCCCGGAGCAGTGATCCCCTTCTTTGTGGTTGACCGGCCGATGTCATTGAACATCATAAAAACTTTCTTTGTTAATCATCCCGGCGTGCGATTTGGTCTAATGACCCATGCTCTAGTATCGCCGCGGTTTCGACAGCTCTATGCTGATTTCCCTTGTGACAAGTCCGGTTGCTGGCTTCGGACTGATCATGCCGAGTGTCGTCTAACTGAGCCCTGCCGGAAGGCCCTTCAGTTGAGAAGCGCCGTGGTGAAAGCAGTGGATTGCGGGATATTTGCGGACAAGCCGCGGCCGGCCTATCCTGATTTATTTCGCACCTATGAAGAAATGCGCGCTGACTACGGCATAATGACTGATACATTCAGGGACCCGGACTCAACCTATGAGAGCGCGCTAAAAGGCTTAAGCGTTTATCAGAGTGGCGATCGGAGATTTGAACTGATCCTGGTTGCACAAGGAAAGTCAGTGGAGGAATACGTCAAAAGCAGCATCCAGCTTGCGGAGCTCGGGGTTGGGAAACTGGCTATAGGGGGGCTTTTGAATAGGAATGACCACACGGTTAGATATGCTAGTGCTGGCTCCATGAGGAGAATGGGGCAAGTGCTTTCCGCTGTGCGCGCGGAGCTGCCCGAAGAATGGCTCTTCATATTGGGCTGTTATCATCCGAAGAGGCATGCGCTGTTTAAGTCATATAATGTCTATGGAAGTGACTACAAGGGATGGATATTCAACTACAAACACAAGCTCGAGAAGCTGGCAAAAGTGCACAGCGAATTGCTTGGCTTCGAGGCGAAGCTGAGACGAGACTCAACCATGCTAAGGAGCGCGTCGAAAAGAAGCCAGATCTGGCGCGAAGCGGCAAAGGTCCGCAAGAACTATGCCACAACGAGAAACCGGTCAGGCAAGGATACCGAGGAAAAGGCCAAACATCGCCAATCACTTGACGCTCTGTTAACCCGACTCCAAAAACTAGATAGTATGCTTGCCGATATGAGGTGGGACGAGGCTCACTGCGACGGCCTGCCAAAGGAATATTCGATACTTGCTGCCTGTTATCGCCGCCTAGTAGGCCAAACCGATCAGGAGGTGCGGGTGGCAGGGGTACATGACTACCTAGCGCGTCAAGTTTTGCCTAAGCTCAAACCGGCGACCTTAACAAACAATAGAATAACCGCATACGGCGCGCAAAGACCCCAGACTTGATCATCAGGGCCCGAAGCGTACTTGTGCGTGAGCTACAACCTGAGCGGCTAGATATGCGCCAGTGAATCCTCTAGCCTCTGAAGCGCCTCGTCTATATCGCCCGGCGTAACGTTCAGAGCTGGGCGGAACCTGATGCCGCGGACGCCGGTCTTCAGCAGGATCAGACCATTCTGATACGTTTTGCCGAAGAGCTTATCTCGGAGCGCCGTTTCGGAAAGATCGAAAGCACACATAAGGCCCCTGCCTCGAGCGTTCTGGACGGTCCCGGGAAATCTCTCCTGAAGCGCCTTGAGGCCATCAAGCAATCTCTCGCCCATTCTGGCCGCATTCTCAACGAGGTTCTCCTCCTCGATCACCTCGAGAAACCTCTGGCAGCGCACCATGTCCACAAGGTTGCCGCCCCAAGTGGAGTTGATTCGGCTTCCCACTTGGAATACGTTATCCGGAACATCATCGATCCTGCTGCTGCAAGCGATCCCGCAGACCTGTGTTTTCTTGCCAAAACAAAGAATGTCCGGCGCCATGCCGAAGTGCTCGTAGCACCACATCTTGCCGGTCAGGCCAAGTCCGGTCTGAATCTCATCGAAAATAAGCATCGCGTCGTTGTCGTCAGCGACTTTCCTGAGCGCCCGCAAGAACTCTGGGCGGAAGTGATTGTCGCCGCCCTCGCCCTGGATTGGCTCGATGATGATCGCCGCGATGTCGCCATCGTTCCTCAGGAACGCCTCGTGCATCTGGGAAAGAGCACGCTCCTCTGCGGCCTCGACTGCGGAAAGGTTCTCGCCCTCGAGCGGGAACGTAACCTTGGGATTGTCAACTCGCGGCCACTCGAACTTCGGGAAGTACTTAATCTTAACCGGGTCGGTGTTGGTCAGAGAAAGCGTATAGCCGGTCCTCCCGTGAAACGCCTCGCGGAAGTGTAGGACCTGTGTGCCCAGCTCCTTCTTAATGCCGGCCTTGAGATTCTTGCGAACCTTCCAGTCGAACGCTGCCTTCAGCGCGTTCTCAACCGCCAGGCCGCCACCCTCGACGAAAAACAGGTAGCGCGCATGCTTGGGCATGGCGATTCGACCGAACGTATCGACAAACTCCGCCATCTCGACAGTGTAGATGTCGGAGTTGGACGGCTTTTGAACGGCCGCCCTAGTTAGCTTCATCAAATAATCCTTGTCCCGAAGCGCCGGATGGTTCATGCCTAGTGGATTCGAGGCGAAAAACGAGAACATGTCCAGAAACTCGCGATTATAGCGTGAATCGTGAAGCCTGCTCCCCTTGCTCTTCTCAAGATCGATTACGAGGTCGAACCCATCCACAAGCATGTACTTGCCAAGCGTCTCATGAACAGCCGTCGGTTTTATGCTCCTTGTAAACGCCATTTTCCTACACTCCTTGATCTTTCTCATCGTTAGGGCTCTCAGCAGGTATGTCCACAGGGATGCGCGTCGTCTCCTTCGGCGAAGACAGCACGATCGTAGTTTTGGTCTGCCTCACCCCGGGTATCCTGTTTATATTATGGAAAAGAAGGTGTTCAAACGTCTCGATGTTTCGGGTTCTCACTTTCAAGAGAAGGCTGAAATCGCCTGTAACATGGTGACACTCCAGAACCTCCGGCACAGCACGGAGCTCCTCCAGAAGCTTAGACTCGAACCTCGGATGCTCAACAAAAACAAACACAAACGCTGTAATGTCGATTCCAAGAGCGTGAGCGTCCAGAATCGCCGTGTAGGACTTAATGATCCCTGTCCTCTCGAGGCGCTTTAGCCTCTCCGAGATCGAGGCCGGCGAGAGGCCCACGCTCCGAGCCAGCTCAACCTGGGGAACCTTACAGTCCTCTTGAAGCATCGAGAGGATCTTCAAGTCTATACTGTCCAATGCTTCACCCTCAATTGAATGATATTAGGCCAAAGGCCGCTTTCACAAAACAATATAAGACAAATCCGCCACTTGTCAAGATAATGTTCAACAGAAAGGCGGCCGGTCAAGACAGAAACAAAACCGACAGTGGCCGAGGCGCACTGGGCGGGGCCGTAGGGGTGCTGCTTGCCGCACCCTATTCTGCCATGGAGGACAATGTAGGGGCGATTCACGAATCGCCCTTCGCCGTCACAGTGCCCGATCGGATAGTGTAGCAGGTCCCGGACCTGCCCTTTACAGGTCGGTCAAACCAGGGCGATTCGTGAATCGCCCCTACGACCCACACTGATTCTCGGACAGCCCCTACGACACCCTTCTGCCGTTTGGGCGGAGCAAGGGAGGCGCAACGCAGAGACAAATCCGTCAAAAAGGATCGAGAATGATAAAGTCTGTTTTTTAAGCTTGACAAGGCCGGTCCGGATGGAGTATATTTATAGTAAGGTCGCACAATGCGCCTGGGGATGCGCGAGCTTCCACGCAGAGGCGCAGACCTTTTGAGGGGAGCGATGAGAATCGCCAAAGTTTCTCGGAACAGTTTTGAGGATGATGAGGCCAGCGAGGCTGACTTTTCAGCCTATGCCCGGCTGCATTCGGATTCTAGGTTCGGCCACAAGCTGACACATCGGGCGCGTGCGTTCTGCACCGTTGCTCGTTCAGCAAGACCGGCAACGTCTTTCACTGTAATTCTTCTCGTCCTCCCTCTCTGTTTGCCGTTGGTGGCTTCCAATGCCTGGCAACCTATTTCGTTGGAAAGTGCGGGGGGGGCAGCGCAAGCCAGAACCCGGCCTATAAGTTATGATGATGTTTCATTCTCTACTTGCGTTTACAGCCGGGCCTTTCCTGCCGAGTGCGGGAAGAGGGCTCGCGGTACAGTTTAGACCACGAGGCCCTCCTATTCGCCCCGCGCGCCGTTCTTTCAAATGGCATCACCGTTTATGAGAATAATGTCAACTTAGACACAATAATGCAACTTTTTCGAGAAATGTATAGGAGGTTTGAAATGTTGAGAAGAGTTAGAGTAATAGCGATTGTTGGCTCGATCGCTTTGTTGGCCGCACTGGCTTTCGCGGGCTACTTCACTAGTGATGGCTGGGTCACACCAACCAGCGGGTTTGCGAACAGCACTATCTTTCACTATGAGGTTCGCTACAATCTGGATGAGGAGCAGGTACCGCCGAACTGCTACCTCAAGGTCTGGAAGGGCGAGAATCTGTATATCAACCAGCTGATGGCTTGGCAGGATTTTGACGACGTGGTTCACTACATCTATGAGACGACGCTTCCTGAGGGCGACGACTACACATACCAGTTCGAGACATTTGATGATTATACGCTCGTGGGAGTCGGACCTGAAGTGATTTAGCGTCAACAAGACGCTAGAATGGGCGGCGAGGGACCTGAGTCCCTCGCCGCCTCATCCCCTAGAGATAGAGAGGAGAAAACGTGATGCGTTATCTGACAGTGTTATTAGTGTTTGCGTTTATGTTTGTTGTGGCTGTCACTGGTCAGGCGGACTCGTTCTGGCCGATGTTCCAGCGCGACCCAGGCCACACAGGACTTGCCCCTGTCGCAACCGCGGATGACATGGAACTACTGTGGCAGCGGGACGTATGGGCTTTCGGGCTGCGTTCGGACTCACACCT